>JAJQAR010000258.1 GCA_021203705.1 Prevotella sp.
GCTTCAATATTACCATGAGGTAATTATTAAACCTATGAAGCGTTTCGGTCGTGAGATTGGAACGCTTTTTCACGCCAAAAAGTAGTGTTATCCATTATAACACGCCAAAAACACGCCAAAAATAGATAAATTAAAAAGTTAACTCACTGAAAATAAACAAGTTAACTTTTTGTGGAGTAGTCTCACTGAGAATCGAACTCAGATCTAATCTTTAGGAGAGACTTGTTCTATCCATTGAACTATGAGACCATTATCAGTGCAAAGGTAGGAAGATTAAGGTGTAAAACCAAATAAAATGTGAAAAAACACGTAAACGATTAAACTTTTTGCCTTTTGCTTAATCTTAGTATCTGTATGAGTAGGATCATTTTATTCTGCTTACTTGTGTTGTGCTCTGCAGTGTGCCATGCTCAAGGAAGCGTAAGGGGAAAGGTGTTGGAGAAACTCTCCGACGAGACTATGCCGTATGTTAATGTTGTGGTGTATAAGAAAAACAGTACCAAACCGTATAAAAGTGCCATGACGGATGAAAAAGGAAATTTCCGTATTAACGACATTTCATACGGCAACTACACGGTGCAGTTGACATTCGTAGGTTACAAGACCGTCACAAGAGAATTTTCCATTTCGCAAGATAAGAAAAGCGTCAGTTTCAAGAACTTCTACCTGACAAGTGAGACACAGAGCCTTGAGGAGGTAACGGTAACCGCACAACGCCCTGCCATGCGCCTTGAGGTTGACCGCAAGTCGTTTGACGTGTCACAAGACATAGTAAATGCCGGTGGTGCGGCTTCCGATGTTCTCGACAATATCCCATCGGTAGAGGTGGATAACGACGGCAACATATCGTTAAGAGGAAACACGAGTGTTGAGGTGTGGATAAACGGCAAGGCAAGCGGACTGACCACCGACAACCGTGCGGAGATACTGCAACAGTTGCCTGCCGAGAGTATCGACAGGATAGAGGTGATCGACAACCCATCGGCGAAATTCAGTGCTGAGGGCAGTGCAGGTATCATAAACATCGTGTTGAAGAAAGACCGCAAAGCCGGCTATTACGGTTCTGTGCAGGGTGGTGTGAGAACTAACGGTGGTGCCAATGCGAGTGGGAACATCAATTTCAATAAAGGCAGGTTTGAGGCGTATCTTAATATAGGCTACCGCCACCGCAAGGACAACGGCGGTGCGGAGAGCTATCAGGAATACCTCAACACCAACGAATATCAGAAATACAAGACCGACAACAACAACACTGGCAATAACCTGTTTTCTCGTGCCGGCGTGACATATCATGCTACCGATAAGGATGAATTTACACTTAGTGGTATGGCGATGATTGGCGGTCATAACAACGGCGGAAACACACCTTATCACTATGGTACGATAGGAGCGGATGATGACAGTTATCTTATGCTCCGACACACCAAGTCAAGTTCAGATATGAAAATGTTCTATGGTGAGTTCAACTATCGTCATAATTTCACCGACAAGCATTTCCTTGACTTTACCGTTGACTTCAACACATGGCGTTCAGACGAGGGTAATATCTACCAGGACAGTACAACATATTACGACGGCATAACGCCAACAGTATATGACTATCAGTCGCGCCCTATGTACATGCACAACTGCCGTTGGGAGGTGAAACTCGACTATGAGAATCCTATCACAGAGAACATCCTGATACAGGCGGGCTATCAGGGCAATTTCAGCAGGGAGAATACCCCACAAGAGTCTTACGTTGATGAAACGTCATGGGAAGGCAACAACCAAGTGGAGGATGAGACATATTACAACCGTTTCATCTATAACATGGATCTCCATGCCCTCTATGCCACCGCAACATTGAAATTAGGCAAGTTCGGTGCAATGGCAGGACTGCGGGGCGAGTATTGGAAAGTACACACTGAAAGTTACAGTTTTGAGCAGGAGCACAACCCTGCGTTGCGAGACACGCCTTTTGACAAGGACTATTTCCAACTGTTCCCCAGTGTGTTCCTTTCATACCAGATAACAAAGACTCAGCAGTTGCAACTCAACTACACCCGTCGTCTCCGCCGTCCGTGGGGTGGCCAGTTGAACAGTTTCAAGAACACGCGGGATGCCTCGATGATCAGTTTCGGTAACCCTGAACTTACCCCTGAATTCAGTAATTCATTCTCTCTCAACTACCTGAAACAGTGGGAGCAGCACTCTCTCCTTTTAAGTGCCTACTACCGCCCTACAACAGACGTGATGCAGAAAGTGAACTACCAGAGCACCAGCGATGGAATGATGTATTCCACCAACATGAACGTGGCAAAGAGTGTCAGTTCAGGCTTGGAAATGGTACTCAAGAACCAAATATGCAAAATTCTCAACCTTACGACAACTGCAAATGCATATTACTACAAGCTCGACGGCTTCTCAAAGGTCATTGAGGGACAGACGGTAACGGGAGAGGGCAACAGCAGTTTTACGTGGAACGCACGTATGCAGGCAAGTTTTATGCTTCCCTACGACATATCCATACAGTTGACGGGCCGCTACCGCTCTCGTGAGGTAATAACACAGGGTTACCGCAAGGCGAATATCAGTGCGGACATCGGTCTTAGGAAGACATTCCTCAACAAGACATGGACGCTCGCCATCAACTGCCGCGACCTGCTCAACACCCGCAAATTTGAGAATTTCACAAGTTCCGACACATTCACACGTCACCAGAAAAACTGGCGTAGTGGGCGCACGGTGAACTTCACCCTTACTTATAGTTTCGGTAACACGAAAGCGAAAAAGACTAATAAAAAGAACAATAGTATGGGTGACGATGACCAATATAGTGAAAGCGGTGAAGAAGGGATTTAAACTCCATAAAGCATAAATCCATAAGCATAATAAAACCCCAAAAGTTCTGCTGACTTTTAGGGTTTTATTGTATGTGTAATATCAGATAACCTGACTGCCGCTCCTAATCTCTTTCTCAGGAGAAACAACACTCAACGTACCGTCGGCATCCTCCGCAGTAAGAACCATACCCTGACTCTCTATGCCCTTCAACTTACGGGGAGCAAGGTTGGCGACAAAACAGATACGCTTGCCAACAAGTTGTTCTGGCTGATAACTCTTTGCTATACCGCTTACTATCGTGCGGTCAGTACCACTGCCATCATCAATGGTGAGCTTCAACAACTTATCTGCCTTCTTCACTTTTTCACACGCCTTTACGATACCTACACGGATGTCTATCTTCTCAAAATCCTCAAAAGGTATCGTCTGCTTGATTTCCTTTGCCTTGAAAGCAGCCGCCTCATTTGCTTTTTTCGTCTCCTCCAATTTTTTCAACTGGAACTCAATCACGCTGTCGTCGATCTTCTCGAACAACAGCTCTGGTTCGGCAAGCTGATGTCCGGGAGTGAGGAGATCAGTAGAGCCAAGACTGTTCCAGTCGAAAGTGTCGATGTTCAACATCTTGCGAAGACGCAGACTGCTGAACGGCAGGAACGGCTCAAAGGCTATCGAGAGGTTGGCAACAAGCTGCAGGGAGATATTCAGAATTGTCTCCACACGTTTCATATCGGTCTTTGCCACCTTCCACGGCTCACAGTCAGCGATATATTTGTTGCCGATACGGGCGAGGTTCATGGCTTCTTTCAACGCCTCACGGAACTTGAATACATCCAAGTAGTCCTCTACCTTTTTCTTCACGTCCTTGAACTCATCAAGAGTCTGACGGTCGATGTCAAGCAGTTCTCCGCATGCAGGTACGACACCGTTCCAGTATTTCTTTGTCAGTTGCAACGCACGGTTTACGAAATTGCCATAAACGCCCACCAACTCACTATTGTTGCGCTCCTGGAAGTCTTTCCACATGAAATTGTTGTCTTTTGTCTCAGGGGCATTGGCGGTAAGCACATAACGCAAAACATCTTGCTTGCCTGGCAACTCCTCAAGATATTCATGCAGCCACACAGCCCAGTTATGGGAAGTAGAGATCTTGTCGTTCTCAAGGTTTAGGAACTCATTAGCCGGCACGTTCTCTGGCAGTATATAACCGCCATGTGCCTTCAGCATCACAGGGAACACGATACAATGGAACACTATATTGTCTTTTCCGATAAAGTGGATAAGCCGTGTCTCTGGGTCTTTCCACCACTTCTCCCAACTATCGGGCAACAGTTCTTTTGTATTGGAGATATAACCTATCGGCGCATCAAACCATACATAAAGCACTTTTCCCTCCGCTCCCTCAACAGGGACAGGAATACCCCAGTCGAGGTCTCTTGTCATGGCGCGTGGCTGGAGGTCGAGGTCGAGCCAACTCTTGCACTGTCCATATACATTTGACCGCCACTCCTTATGTCCTTCGAGAATCCACTTTTTCAACCAATCCTGATACTCGT
Source organism: Prevotella sp. (assembly GCA_021203705.1). Classification (GTDB taxonomy): domain Bacteria; phylum Bacteroidota; class Bacteroidia; order Bacteroidales; family Bacteroidaceae; genus Prevotella. The sequence goes on from JAJQAR010000258.1 coordinate 4,380, forward strand.
TGAGCGGCAGATACCAGTTCTTCGTGTCCTTCATCACTGGTTTTGAACCGCTTATAGCACTCTTCGGATTAATCAGTTCCGTAGGGTCAAGGTCAGAGCCGCATTTCTCGCACTGGTCACCGTATGCATTCGGGTTATGGCAGTGAGGACACTCACCCGTGATATAGCGGTCAGCAAGGAACTGGTGTGCCTCCTCATCATAATACTGCGTGGAAGTTTTCTCAATCAACTTGCCCTCCTTATACAGCTTGGCAAAGAAATCAGAAGCCATCTTGTGATGTATCTCGGATGTTGTACGACTGTATATGTCGAATGATATGCCGAAGTCAGCGAAACTTTTCTTTATCATCTCGTGATTGCGGTCAACCACCTGTTGCGGCGTAATGCCTTCCTTGCGTGCCCTGATAGTAATAGGCACTCCATGCTCATCACTGCCACAGATAAATATCACATCTTGCTTCTTCAAACGAAGATAACGCACGTAAATGTCCGCCGGCACGTAAACACCGGCAAGGTGGCCTATATGCACACCGCCATTGGCGTATGGCAGGGCGGCGGTCACGGTAGTACGCTTATATTCTTTCTTTTCCATCTCTATTGTCATTTTTTATTTACGTGCAATACTAATAATGCAAAGGTAGTAAAAATACTTAAAAGGTTGTACTCTTACAACCTTTTTTGAATAATTTCTCAATTCTGAAACGCCAGAGTTCACCTCCAATGCAACTGAATTTCGCGCAACGCTGTGGAATCTTAATTATGATAGCGAGAAAG
>JAJQAR010000247.1 GCA_021203705.1 Prevotella sp.
GGAAAGGGAGCACAAATTACGGATATGGAAAAAACGGTGTGTTTAAAAAATATTTTTTCAGCAATTTTAAGTAACTTTGTAGGATAAATCTAATTAATGGGCTATTCTAAAAACATATCAAAATTATTTATGAAAAGAATTTTTATCACATTCACATTGTCGTTAATAGCAATGTTTGTCATGGCACAGGACTTGGACAAATATCCTTGGCTTGACACATCATTAAGTTTTTATGAGCGTGCCCAGCTCCTCTGCAAGGAATTGACATTGCGTGAGAAGGTTGACCAGTTGGGAAACAATGTCAGTGAGGATATTAAGCGTGACGGCGTTACTATCCTGCCATCTTACCAGTATTGGAACGAGGCATTGCACGGCGTGGCACGGTCGGGAGCGGCTACCAGTTTTCCTGAGTCAAAGGGAATGTCAGCGACCTGGAACCCGGAACTCGTCTATGAGTGCGCCACCGCAACCTCTGATGAGGCACGTATCTATCACACAAATTCAGGTAAAGGCCTGAACTACTGGGCACCGACAATAAATATGGCACGTGACCCACGTTGGGGACGTGAGGAGGAGAACTACGGTGAGGATCCATTCCTCACAGGAACACTCGCCGTACAGTTTGTAAAAGGTTTCCAGGGCGAGATCAACGAGACTACACCTTATTATAAATTAGTGGCATGCGCCAAGCACTTCGCCGCCAACAACTATGAGCAAGGCAGACAGTCGTCTACATCTTTTGTTTCAGAGAAGAATATGCGTGAATACGATATTCCGGCATTCGAGATGTGCGGGCGCCAGGCAGACGTTAAGAGTGTGATGGCAGCATACAACGCATTCTCAAATGATGATGATGAGAAAGATGCCAACAACATGGGTAAGCACAGCAGCAATAAAGTGCATGGCGGTCTGCCATGTGCCGGCAACAAGATGCTGCTTACCGACATCCTCCGTCACGACTGGGGATTTACGGGCTACGTAACGTCCGACTGTGCAGGACTGAGCTGCATTCACCGCGCCACAAAGCATCTGTATTTCGGAGACTACACAACAGGAACCATCGATGATGGCGTATCATTCAATTCTATACATAATCCATACGAACAATCTACGGAAAAAGAGCAGATAATGGAGGCTCGCTCAACTTCTCTTGCTATCAAGGCAGGATGTGACACCAACTGTGAGTACAGCAGCCGTTCATCCGTAATGCAAAGGGCAGGAGTACATGCATCCGATCCAGACTATCAGGCAACAGAGACGGCATGCCCTAACGGAAAGACATACATTGACCTTACAGAGGCAGACATTGACACCGCAGTGGTAAGGGTGCTCGCCACCCGTTTCGCTTTGGGTGAGTTTGATAATTACTCTTATCCTGTCAACAACACCCTTGAGAGTGAGGCAAACCAGGCATTGGCACTTAAAGCAGCACAGCAGAGCATGACGCTGATGAAGAACGACGCTCCTGAAGGCAGCGACAGTCCGCTTCTCCCTCTCTCTGCCGACAAGAAGATTGCACTCGTAGGTACATACGCTGATGCCATAATGCTCGGTGATTACAGTGGTACTCCTTCTTATACCACCACCCCTTACGAGGCCTTCAGTACAAAGATGAACTTTGAGCTTGAGACACACCGCACCGGTGAGATTTCTGCCGTTCCGTTTGACGAGGCGGTAGTAACAAAGCGTGGTGCTGCAAAGAATGACCAGGGTAACGGATACCTTGAGAACACGGCTCCTGGCGACATCTTCCTGTATAAGGATGTTGACTTTGGTGAGCACGGCTGTACGCAATTTGTGATGGCTTGCGGTTCTAAGGACACCGGTCTTGCCACTGTTCATTTCGTTCTTGACAACAAGGACAACGAGCCGTTCCTCTCCCTTGATAACGAGAACACAGGAGCTTGGGCAACATACGCCTATATCTCCGCAGAGCTTGACTCTAATGTAGTACGTGGCACTCACGACCTGTATGTGGAATTTGAAGGAACAAATAATTATGCGGGCAATTATCTGTATTACCATTTCACAAATCCTGACTATCCGCAGATACCTGCCGTTGAGACACAGGGACCTCTCTATGTCTGCACGACGACATCAGCAGTGAATGATGTGGCTGATGACGCAATGATAGAGCGTGCTGTCGCAGTGGCAGAGAAAGCCGACGTGGTAGTATTCATCGGCGGTACAGATTACAGCAAGCCTGATGATCACGCTACTGGTACAGAAGGTGCAGACCGTTGGATTATCAAGCTCCCAGGCAACCAGGAGGAGGTTTTGCAGGCAATGTATGAGGTAAACAAGAACATCGTTCTCGTTCTTGTAAGCGGTTCTTCACTTGACATCACGTGGGAAAAGGAGAACATCCCTGCTATCATGGAGGCATGGTACGGCGGACAGGCACAGGGACAGGCTATCTGCGATGCCCTTTTCGGTGACATCAACCCGTCGGGAAAACTCACCTCAACATGGTATAACAACATCGAGGAGCTTCCTTCGGAGACATCTACCGCAGCCAACTATACAAATTTAGGAAATCATGGCTTGTTGGAATACAACATCGACAAATGGGGCTATACATATATGTATTATGGCAAGGGCGCAAACAACCCATGCCAGGCAGACAAACCTATGTACCCATTCGGTTATGGTATCTCTTATACGACATACGACTATTCTGATATGAACCTCAGTGCAAGTACAATCAATCCTGACCAGACGATTAATGTTACAGCAAACATAACGAACACCGGTAGCGTTGACGGTGCAGAGATCGTTCAGTTGTATGCCAACTTCAATGGCAACATCAACTACGGTGACAACGGCAACATGCGCCATAAGTTGGTTGGCTTCTCACGCGTGGAGCTTGCCGCCGGTGAGACAAAGACAATAACTATCCCTGTAACATACGAGCAGCTTGCTTATTACACGGAGACGGACCATAATTTCCAGGTCAGCAACGGTACTGTAACTCTTGAACTCGCCGCTTCAAGTGAGGATATCCGTCTGACGAAAGACCTCAACACTGTTGAGGGTGTGGCAAGGGAGACTTACCTCTCCGACGGTTCCACATTCATAGAGAATGTCCAGACAAGCAAGCAACTTCTCAAGACGGATCATGTGTATACCGTAATGGGTGCATACGTCTGCCCTGCAAAGGATTATGACAAACTGCCGGCGGGAATATATGTGCTTAACGGATATAAATACATAAAGAAAAATTGACAATTGACAATTGAGAATTTTGCCACTCGCTTAATCGAAATTTTAAGAATTCGATGCGGCTTTACTGAATAAGAATTTAAAAACTATAGAAAACGACATCCTTTCTGAAAGTTGGAAAGGATGTTTTTTTCTGCGCCTTAATGCATTATCCGATACTCACTGATACTGCGGGTTTCTGATGAGAAACTTACACCTATTTTATATAAGGTGCGGTTGTCAGCGGCGAAAACTTTGGCATAGTCTTTTTTTTCTATTTGCTCAAGAGCCTTCTCCGCAGGAGTATCAACTTTAAGCTCCATAAGATAGATATAGTCTTTTGTTTGTATAACCATATCAATGCGACCGTCAGAGGTCATATACTCCACATCCACATTGAAACCTACAAGTTTGAATATCAAATACATCGTGTTCTGAAAATATTTCTCTAATTCTCCTGCCAAGGCATATTTTCCTCCGTCAAGAAACGCTTTCAGATTAGACATAAAGCCCTCCGCATTGCCGGCTTTAACATATTCCACAAAACGTCCTAAATATGCCGCACTGATTGCCTCGTCACCACTTGTATATAACGGCAACAACGATTGCATGAAACCCTCCTCAACCTCTCGGTTCGGAAAACCAAGCTGGTATAGCTTAAGATCCTCGTCATAGCTCTTTATCGTCAGATAACCACTCTGGTACAACAATGGGATTGCGGAAGACTTCAAAGAATCCACCTGACTGAGAACTTTTGCTGGCAGACGGTCTAATTGCAGGTTTCTCAGGTCATAGTCCTTTGTCCTCAACATCTTAATGAGGAATGTTGGTGTGCCACTCTCAAACCAGTAATCTCCCAAATTCCCTGCTTTCAAAGCGTTCAGCAGACTGAACGGATTGTACATCCCCACTGTGTTGGGAGCGAAATGATAGCCATCATACTTTTCCCGCAGTTTGTCACATGCCTCATCGTATGTCATATTTTTCTTATCGGCAAGGACTTTTATGGATTCTTTAAAATAAGTATATAGTTCCTCCTCTGATATTCCACAGATGTCAGCATAACGTTCATTCAAAGAAATGTCCTCTAAATTGTTCAAATCACTGAACACGCTGAGCTGGCTGAACTTCGACACGCCAGTCAGAAATGCGAAACGGATATAGTCACTTTGGGTTTTCAATACGGAATATATTGACTTCAACTTGCGGCGGAATTTCTCCTGCAGTTCCTCATCGTCAATTGCAGATATAATCGGCTTGTCGTATTCGTCAACCAATATCACCACCTCCTCGCCTGTCTTCTCGTAGGCTCGCTGCACAATACCCATAAAACGGACACCTGGACTTTTCTCTGCCTCTACTGAGCCGTATTCATTTTCCCATTTCAAAAGGGCTAAGTTAAGTATCTCGTCTAAACTTTCTATATTGTCATATTCCCCTGTGTTCAGGTCTAAATACAGCACAGGATATTGCTTCCACTCTTGCTCCAATTGTTCTATTGCAAGTCCTTTGAACAGTTCGCGTTTTCCTAAGAAATACGCTTCCATAGTGGAAAGCAACAACGACTTTCCGAAACGGCGTGGACGGGATAGGAAACAACATTTGCTCGTTGACGTAAGCTCATACATACGTGCCGTCTTGTCAACGTAAACATAACCGACCCTTCTCAGTCTTCCGAATGACTGTTCTCCTATTGGATAAAGCATGTGCTTCGCAAGTTAAAAGTTAAAAATTAAAAGTTAAAAGTTCATTTTTGCTTGAGAGGTTGCTTGGAGCTTTGCTTGAGAGGTTTCCGCTTAGGGCAGTTGTCATATTCATTCTGAATTTTTGTCAAAAGTACAAAAAATGCCGCAAGCGGCAAAAGAAAAAAGAAGAAATAAAAATAAAAATTGCCTACGGGGTACGGGAAATGAAGAATATGCTTATATATATGGGGCAC
>JAJQAR010000192.1 GCA_021203705.1 Prevotella sp.
CTCGAAGATCAGTCACTGCCGACAGAGTTCAGCACGGGTATCGCTATCGGCATGCTCAACAACCGTCCTGACGTACACTATGCAGAGATGAGTCTTGCACAGTGTTTCTATGACGTAAAGACAGCACGCTCAAAGTTCTATCCGAGCATTACTATCAGCGGTTCTGGTGCATTTACCAACAGTTCTGGTGTTGCAATAGTGAACCCAGGGAAGTGGCTACTTAGTGCGGTAGGTAGTCTTGTACAGCCGATATTCATGAACGGACAGCTTATTGCCAACCTTAAAGTGGCTAAGGCAGAGGAGGAACAGGCATATAATACTTGGCAAAACGCTATCCTGTCTGCCGGCAGTGAGGTAAGCAATGCTCTCGTGCTTTACAACTCTTCTGATGAGAAGAGCCAGCTGGAGGCTAAACAGGTGGAAAGCCTGAAGAAAAACGTTGAAGACACAAGAGACTTGTTCCACATGAGTGGCAGCACTTATCTTGAGGTTATCAGCGCACAACAGTCATTGTTGAACGCCGAACTGTCAAAGGTTGAGGATGATTTCTACAAGATGCAGGCTGTTGTTAACCTGTATTACGCATTAGGCGGTGGGCGCGACTGACCGTCACCAATTATAAACTTTCAATAATTTAAAGCTATGATTAGTCCAAAAGCAGAAATTGACCCGAAAGCGAAAATAGGAAAGAACGTAACAATCTATCCTTTCGCATATATTGAAGGAGATGTCGAGATTGGTGACGACTGCGTGATTTATCCTTACGTAAGCATCATGAACGGCACCCGTATGGGACGTGGAAACAAGATTTACCAGAACACTGTTCTCGGTGCCATTCCACAAGATTTCAACTATCGTGGTGAAGATACTCAACTTATCATCGGAGAACACAACATAATCCGTGAGAATGTTGTCATCAACCGCGCCACGCATGGTGAAGGAAAAACATATATCGGAAACCACAATTGCCTTATGGAAGGTGTGCACATTTCTCACGACACGAGGATTGACGACCGCTGTGTGCTTGGCTATGGAGCGAAGGTGGCTGGTGATTGCCTTATTGAGAGCGACACTATCTTCTCTTCAAGTGTGATTATTAACCCCGGCGCACGCATCGGTACACTGTCTATGATTGCCAGTGGTTGCCGTATCAGCCGTGACGTTCCCCCATTTATCGTAGCTGGTGACAACCCCGTTAGATACAACGGTATCAATGGCTCTATCCTCACCACTCACGGTATCAGCGATAAGATACAAAGTCATATCGCTAACGCTTACCGACTTATCTTCCACGGACAGACAAGCGTATTCGACTCTGTCATCCAAGTGAAAGAACAGGTGCCCGACAGTAGGGAGATAGGCCATATCGTTGAGTTTATCCAGGCTACGAAATTGGGTATTATTAGCAAATTATGATGATTTCTAAGTTTATATCATTTTAGGTTGATTGGGTGGGACTGACCGTGAGGTTTGTCCCACTTTTCATTTTCCATTCTTCATTTGAATACATTCGGTTTCAGCCGCACAGGTTTACACCACATCTAACTCTTAACTCTTAATTCTTCACTCTTAACTCTTCACTCCCTTAACATCCAATTACTTAAATACATTTCCACCTCATTTTTTGTCGGATCTTTCAACAGCACTTTCTTGTCATTGTCAAGCAAATACATCACCGGCATGGCAGGCAAATCGTAAATGCAGTTCTCAACAATACCCGACTCGTCTATGCCGACAGTCCACGTCTGCGGCATACCGTTCTTTGTCTCATCCCACAGTGCCCTGTCGCCCTCAGTATATACAGCAAGAACTGTTAATGTATTGTTTGTAATCAAATCTTTTAGAAAATAACTGCCGTTTACCTCGTCGAGGATATCCTCACAATGCGGACAAGCAGGATCGTAAAATATCAACAGCAGCATATCACCTTCGGTAGAATGTAACGTGTGCCGCTCCCCCTCACGGGTGGTATAGGAAAAATCGGAAGCCACATTCCCTGGACGGTTCTTCCTTGCAGTCTCCAATTGCTTGGCAGGGCGTATGAGAGATACCTTAGGGATATTCGGCGTATTTACTAATTCCTCAAGAAAAATGATATAATAGTCCTCTGAACGCATAGGAGAGCCTGGCTCATATAGATATTTCTCCGCAAGATCTGTTATTATGCTCAACGCAACAGAATCTACAGCAACTCCCTCCAACAGTATTCTTATGGAAGGAGCTAATTCCTGTTCTTCGGCATGCGGAAATACAGAAAGATAGTTAACGAAATTGACCTCCATAAATTTCTCATCATGACTTCGTTGCTTATCTGCAAAGTCCATCTTATCCCAAAAATGCTGCAGAATATAAGCTGCCCTCTCTTTGGGCTCCGTCATACCCTCCGGCATCTCTGGCAACGGCAACTCATAAGGCACCATTTCCTGCGGCATTTCCTCCTGAGCCGCAACATTCCCGCTATTCATACAACAGAGCATGAATACTAATATTTCAAACAACACACCCCAGTTCCATGATTTATATAGAAACATTTTTCTCTCCATTTAAACAAACGTTTATTCAATAACTATAAAGAATTATTACCACTCTGCAAATTTACCATATTTTTTCGTATATTTGCAGAACATTATAAACAACACTAACAACAAATAATTTATGAGACATATAATCTGCACAATATTATTATTGACCGTTTCCCTAACGGCATTTTCAAAAAGAGTGTCCTCTGATATCGCAAAGCAAAACGCATTGGACTTCCTTTCTTCAAAACATTCTTCATCTGGAGTGTTTTTGGAAAAGAGCACGCAACCGCTTAGTTCGCCATCTCTCTCGCAAGTATATTCCGATGATAACATATATGCGTTCAATATAGACACAGACGGTGGCTTTGTTCTCATTTCAGCCAGCGACCTAACACAGCCGGTTCTTGGATATACCGATAGTGGACAGTTTGACATTTCCCAAATCCCGACAGGATTGCAGGAGTTGCTCAATGCGATGTCATTGGCAATATCAAAGTTAGAGAGCGGAGAGTTAGAATGTCCATCTTTGGTGAGGAGCAATGTTTCATCAAGCGAAAAGACAGCCATTGCACCATTAATACAGACACAATGGGGACAAAACTCGCCTTTCAATCTGCAATGCCCGATAATTGACGGCTCTAATGCGGTTACAGGTTGCGTTGCCACCACGATGTCGCAGATAATGTATTTTTTCAAATACCCGACAGAAGCGACGACGGAAATTCCCGCCTATTCAGATTATAGTGCACTACCGGCGACAACATTCAACTGGGATGCCATGACAACATATTACAACAGTGCATACGACACTGACGATAGCCGCAATGCCGTTGCGGAACTGATGCACTATGCAGGACAGGCTGTGCAAATGGAATATGATGTTTCCAGTTCTGGGGCGCTCTTGGAATCGATACCGCCAGCCTTGCAAAATTATTTCGGTTATGAGTGTGGCGGTACTATCGCTGTGGGTGCCAACTACAAATACAATGAATTAGGCTCATTCCGTAGTTATTCCGACTTGGATAATCTGCTGTATAATGAATTGAAAGACGGGTATCCGTTTATATTATCAGGCGTAAGTGCCGATGATTACGGTCATGCCTTCATTGTGGATGGTTACGATGGCAACGGATATTACCATATCAACTGGGGATGGAACGGGTATCTCGATGGTTATTTCTCCTTATGCCTTTTGAATGCAACGAATGACATTTCCTTCCCCTTCTACCAGAGTGCAGTTATCGGTATACGCCCATACGCCGATGGAACAGAGGAAAATGGCAGAGGGTGCAGTATTTATGAAATCAATGCAAGCAGTTCTATATTGACAAGAAGTTCAAGCGATAAGGACTTCTCACTCAACTTCACGTGGAGCGTCATGGCTAACTTAGCGGAAGATAATATTTTCATTGAGACAAATTTCAACCTATACGACAGCAACGGTAATATCGTGCAACAAGAAATATGCGACCCTTCTTATTTCTCTTTCCCTTCATGCGACGGCTATAATATCGTTTATCAGCCAGACATTGAACGTACTGCTTCTTTCGGCAAAAGTATTTCCGATGGCACATATTTCATCAAAGGTGTTTACCGTGTTTATCAGACAACGGAATGGAGCCCATTGTTACAGGCAGATACTGAGTGTTTGAAAGTTTCTATTTCTGGAAACAAAGCTACTGTTACTACATACCCACAGATTTCATTGACCGTAAACTCCATGGAGGTGGAAGGCAACCTTCGAGTAAGCAATACACAACAGTTGAAAGTCAACATCACTAACAACGGCTCGGAGTTTTACGACCAACTGTACCTCATCGAAGACAACAGCGTGAACAACAGTCCTTTCGTTCTGGTAAACGAAGGAGAAACAACAGACGTGTATATCGACTACACTCCTACAAGGTCTGGCTCTCATACGTTATATCTGTCAACCACTTCCAGCAGTTCACATGGATTATTAGACTCTAAAAAAGTTACGATATTGGATTCAACAAAAGGCATGACAACTCTTAAAGCCGAAATTCACACCAATTTGGAGAACGATGACAATGCTTATGCTGTAAAATATCTGTATTCCAATGAACTGACTTTCAACATCAGCATTACGAATACCGGTAAAAATATCTACGACAGTTATGTAACCCTCATATTCTATGCAAACGGTGACTATAGCGATTCTTATACTGCACTATCACAGACCAAATTCAATGTGGCTCTTGAACCTGGCGAGACAACAGAATATTCTTATACAAATACTGAAATGAAAGCCGGAATGCAATATTACATCGTTGTGCAAAATGATGAGGATAAGGACATAGCTACTTATAATAACCTTAGAGTGGAAGCTGCCAGCATTTCTTCCGTAACCTCTGACGACAACATTGAGGCAAACATCTATACCTTATATGGCACGGTTGTTGGTAGAGCATCAAATGCCACCATTAAAGAAACGCTCAATACTTTGCCGAAAGGTATATACATATTCAAAGGGAAGAAAGTCAAGAATTAAGAGTTACCTGTTTTGCAAATTCAAATTTGTGAGACACGTTTTCAATATAAAACTGTAAATCTGCACTACAAGTACCTGTAATGCAGATTT
>JAJQAR010000147.1 GCA_021203705.1 Prevotella sp.
CGCCTGTGGTAAGAAACGTATGATGTCACTTGCGATAAGACTCTCCATACCAAGTTTATTTGCGGCAAGGTCGCCAGCCAATCCATGCATATACATACCGAGAATACATGCCTCAATCTGTGAATAGCCCCGTGCGAGGAAACCGGTTATCATGCCTGTCAAAACATCGCCACTTCCTGCCGTTGCCATACCAGCATTGCCAGTAGGGTTGAATAATATCTCGCCATTAGGCAGGCACAACGCAGAATTATGACCTTTAAGGATGATATACACTTGGAAATGCTCCGCCATCTCACGAGCTGTCGCCAAACGCTCATAACTGTCAGTGAAATTATTCCCTGCAAGACGGTCGAACTCACCTGGATGCGGTGTCATTATTATTCCCTTTGGCATCTGCTGCACCCAAGCACGGTGACTTGCCAAAATGTTGATACCATCTGCATCAACAACGGAGGGAACGGTGGAACGCCGTAATTGTGAGATAAAAGCTATTGATGTAGTCTCCTGCTTGCCAAGACCAGGACCGATACCAAGAGCATTAAAACCAGTGGTGTCTATCGCATCAGAGAAATAATAATCGTCCTTGTCGATTTTCATTATCGCCTCAGGTACAGAAATCTGGAGGATGTCGTTATTCCTTCTCGGTGTGCATACGGCAACCTTCCCCACTCCACACCTTAGACACGCTTTCGTGGCAAGGATAGCAGCTCCTGCCATTCCGTAACTTCCTGCTATAATCAAGGCATTGCCCATATCTCCTTTATGGGCGAAATCGTTGCGGCGGCGCAACAATTTACGTACATCGTTTTCCTCGAGAACATTGTATGAAGTGATTGTCTTATCCAATCCATCCTTGCTCAACCCGATATCAAGGATACGCAAATTGCCGATAATACTCTGGTTTTCAGCAAACAGGAACGACAGTTTTTTTGTCTGTAAAGTTAGTGTAACGTCAGCCTTTATGATGTTTGCCCTGACATTGTAAGTGTTGTCCTCTGTCATAAGTCCCGATGGAACGTCAATGCTCACCACGGTAGCTTCCGACTGGTTGATGTATTTTACCAAAGATGCGAAACCGCCGGTGAGAGGCTTATTTAGACCAGACCCGAACAGACCGTCAACGACCAACATCCCACTATCCAATTTTGGAGGGTCAAACTCATTTGTAACCTCCGTGAAACTCTCTATCAAACCATTTTCAATAAGACGTTTCTTGTTTTCCTCACAGTCTTCAGAGAGATTGCCCTTAGTGTTGAAAAGGAATACACTTACGAAATAATTCTCCTCAGCAAGCAACCTCGCCACGGCAAGGGCATCACCGCCATTGTTACCAGGACCAGCAAACACGATTACAGGCGTGTCATCACCCCATTCTTTGGTAATGGCATGTGTTATTGCCGTAGCAGCACGCTCCATCAAGTCGATCGACTTAATTGGCTCGTTTTCTATCGTGTATCTGTCAAGCTCGTGGATTTGAGCACTGGTAAAAATCTTCATCTCTGCAAAAATACGAAATTAATGTCATTCATTTTTAATATTTGGCGGATTTTTACTAATTTTGTGCCAAAATTGCATAAAAGCATTATGGCAAACATAAAAATCCATGACAAGGAATTTGCCGTTACCTATCCCGAAGCGGAAATTCTGAAATGCGTAAAATCCGTTGCCGACCGTATCAACAAGGACATGGCAGGCAAGAATCCGTTGTTCCTTGCCGTTTTGAATGGCTCGTTTATCTTCGCCGCCGACCTACTTAGAATGATTACGATACCATGTGAGATTTCTTTCGTTAAACTCGCATCTTATCAGGGCATTATGTCAACGGGAAAGGTCAAGGAAGTGATAGGTATCAATGAGGATTTGACAAACCGCACGATAGTTATCGTAGAGGATATAGTAGAGTCGGGATTTACCATGAAGCGTATGTTAGACACACTTGGGACACGCAACCCCGAATCAATCCATGTATGTACGCTGCTTCTCAAACCAGATCGACTTGAAGTGGAATTGAACATTGAGTATGTGGCGATGGAAATCCCAAACGACTTTATCGTGGGTTATGGTCTTGATTACGACCAGCAGGGACGCAACCTGCGAGACATATATACGCTCGTTGAATAAAGAAACAAACTTATTAATGTAAGAGATGAAAAATATAGTGATTTTCGGTGCACCTGGTTCAGGTAAGGGCACACAGAGTGATCTCATAATAGCAAAATATGGACTGTCGCATATATCGACGGGCGATGTGCTACGCAATGAGATTAAGAACGAGACGGAACTCGGAAAAACCGCGAAACAGTACATTGACAACGGTCAACTGATACCAGATGACCTTATGACAAGTATTCTTGCAACTGTCTATGATTCTTTCGGAAAAGACCACAACGGTGTTATCTTCGACGGTTTCCCACGCACAATACCGCAGGCTAAGGCTCTTAAAGCAATGCTTGAGGAGCGTGGCCATAAGATTGCCGCAATGATAGAACTTGACGTTCCAGAGGATGAGCTGATGACTCGTCTTGTTAAGCGCGGCAAGGAAAGTGGACGTTCTGACGACAACGAGGAGACAATAAAGAAACGTCTTACTGTTTATCACAACCAGACATCACCGCTCATTGAGTGGTATGCAAGTGAGGGTATTCACCATCACATTGACGGTGTTGGTGAACTCGACCGCATTTTTGCGGACATCAGTAAAGTTATTGACAATTTATAATTAATTTAGGAGTTAAGATAGTTTCTTAGCTCCTAAAATCTTTTTTACACCCAAACATTAAAACCTATCGACCATGCCAGAATCAAACTTTGTGGATTACGTAAAGATTTACTGCCGTTCAGGTAAGGGCGGAAGAGGCTCTATGCACTTGCGCCGCGTGAAATACAATCCATACGGCGGTCCCGATGGCGGTGACGGCGGCAAGGGTGGCAGCATATACCTGCGTGGCAACCATAATTATTGGACTCTGCTCCACTTGAAATACCAACGTCATGTGTTTGCTGAGCATGGTGGCAACGGCGGAAAGGACAAGTGCCATGGTAAGGACGGGAAGGATGAGTATATTGACGTGCCTTGTGGGACGGTGGCATACAATGCAGAAACAGGTAAATATATCTGCGATGTTACCTACGACAATCAGGTAGTACTGTTAGTAAAGGGAGGTCGTGGCGGTTTGGGTAATTTCCAGTTCCGCACATCCACAAATCAGGCTCCACGTTTTGCACAACCTGGTGAGCCGATGGAGGAACTTACTGTAATTCTTGAATTGAAACTGCTCGCTGATGTGGGTTTGGTAGGTTTCCCAAATGCAGGCAAGTCAACATTGCTGTCTGCTGTGTCGAGTGCTCGCCCTAAAATAGCCAACTATCCTTTCACTACTCTTGAGCCGTCGCTCGGTATTGTGAGCTACCGCGACCAACAGTCATTTGTCATGGCTGACATCCCCGGTATTATCGAGGGGGCAAGCGAGGGCAAAGGACTGGGGCTGCGCTTTCTGCGGCATATAGAGCGCAACTCTCTCCTACTCTTTATGGTGCCTGGCGATACAGATGATATTAAAAAGGAGTATGAGATTTTGCTTGGAGAGTTGAGGAATTTCAATCCAGAAATGCTCGATAAGCACCGTGTTCTTGCCGTAACAAAATGTGACCTGCTTGACGAAGAACTTATCGAAATGCTCAAAGAAACATTGCCCGATGATCTTCCCGTAGTTTTCATTTCATCTGTTACAGGCTATGGTATCGCCAAACTGAAAGATGTACTTTGGAAAGAGCTCAACAGTGAGAGCAACAAATTGCAGGAAATCATGTCAGAGGAGTCTCTTGTTCATCGTGACATAGACCTCAAATCCCTACCATCCGATTTGCTCGAAGACGATGAAATAGAATACCTCGATGATGACGAAATCGAGATATTTGATGTTGAAGAAGACGAGGATAAATAGTTACATCATTTTCTGATATTTATATTTCATCTAACTCGATAAAGTAAATTATTATGGAACAGAACAAAATAACAATATCAGAAGACGAAAACAAACTGTTCGATGACGTGTGTGGTATCATAGATGACACTAGAAATAAGATAGCTACATACGTCAATACAAGCATTTGTTTAACACGTTGGAATGTAGGCAAGCGCATTAAAGAAGATATACTTTACAGTCGCCGTGCAGAATATGGGAAACAAGTTTTAAGGCGTTTAGCTAAGAGACTTACGGAAAAGTATACTCATGGTTGGGGATATGAAACGTTACAACATTGTGTACGCGCTGCGTACACTTTTTCAGAAGAAGAAATTATGTACGCGCTGCGTACACAATTGACGTGGACACATCTCCGCTCTTTATTGAGTGTGAAAGATCCCTTAGCACGTCAATTCTATATTGAAATGTTCGGTATAGAACATTGGGATAGTCGTACATTTGAGGAACAAATAGACCGTCAATTGTATGAACGCACTGCTATTAGTCGAAGACCAGAAGATATTATTAAGCGTCAATTAGCAGAAGTACGGGAAAGTCATACAATTGTTCCTGATATGGTATTCCGTAGCACTTATTTTTTGGATATGTTAGGATTACCTGACATTTTTTCAGAAACAGAATTAGAGACATCTGTGCTAAATCAAATAGAAGATTTCATGCATTCTCTTGGTAGTGATTTTACGTTAATCGCAAGACAGAAACGTATCACGGTAGATACCATAGACTATAAGATGGATCTTGTATTTTTTCACAGAACATTACGTAGAACTATAGTTGTTGACCTTAAATTGGGAAAGTTTAAACCTGCATATGAAGGTCAGATGTTACTCTATCTTAGATATATAAATAAGTATGAAAGACATGAATGGGAAAATTCGCCAATCGGACTTATTCTATGTTCTGAGGGTAATACTGAACATATTGAATATTTGATGCTTGATGATAATAGCCCTATCAAAGTGGCGCAATATTATACGCAACTACCAGATAAAAAGTTGCTGAAAGAAAAATTACAACGTGCTATAGCCATAGCAAAAGCATATCAAAGAGAAAAACAAGAAAACAATTCCCAATAATGATTTTTTACGAGGCTGTAAAAAGAAATGAATCAAACATAAGAGAGAAAATG
>JAJQAR010000135.1 GCA_021203705.1 Prevotella sp.
GATATTACAAATAAAGATATTAGTAATTAGTTTATTAGAAATAAAGATAAGTTACTCGGTTCCTTGCTTGCGTTAGAAACTGTGTGTCGTTCTTTCAGAACGAGCGGACATAATAAATTAAGTCCCTACACTTAGCTTGAGACAGGTTGAGTCATTGGCGAAAATGGAAAGTGTGGAAAATTTTCGGGGATTTTGGTTTGCGTATTTCGTTAATTTTTGATACTTTTGCAGTCGATTAGCAGAAGTTCTTTTTAGTTCGTATGCGTATCATCGCCCCAAGTAAAGATTTATTTGAGCCGAGGGACGGGTTTGGTCGCCGTGAATTTGACCATCAGCTAAAAAGGAAGAAACCAGTTAATGAAAAGACTTTTGTTTGTTGTCATTTATTTGACAGCAGTCCTTGTGGTTAAAGCGCAAGGTTCCCGTTCCATGTCTGTTGAGGAGATGTTCGATTTGTTGGAGCAGAACAATTCTTCGTTGAGGGTGCAGAACAGTGGTATGGAAGCATCGCAGGTGGGTGTTGAAGTGGCAAAACGGCAACGATTACCTGACATTGATGCGGCACTCTCTGGCAACTATCTCGGAAATATTGTGATGACCGACAGAGATTTTTCCAACGTGAAAGGTTACACAGCACCTCGCTGGGCGAATAATTTCTCTTTGCAGGTCAGTCAGATGATTTATTCTGGTGGTGCATTGACGGCTGGCGTGCGCTTGGCAGAGTTGCAGAAAGAGCAGTCGGAACAGACCACCAACCTCACCCGTGAGCAGTTGCGTTTCCTCGTATTGGGGCAGTATCTCGACCTATACACCCTTACCAACCGACAGAAGGTGTATGAGAGCAACATTGCGTTGACAGAGACGCTTATCAGTGATATCAAAGCCAAATATGAGCAGGGCATGGCACTGAGAAACGACATCACCCGATATGAACTGCAACTTGCCACACTGCAATTAGGGTTGCGCAAGGTGCAGGATTTGTTTGCGATAAAGAACAGGGAATTGTGCGTCAGTCTTGGTATTGACGAGGTAACAATCAAGCCAGACACGACATTCATAGCACAGATTTTACAGCCCGATGCAGACATCGCCAGTGCCGAACTGTCATGGCAGAACGAGGCACAGGCATTCTCCCCACAGATTAAGTTGGCAAGTATCGGAACGAACATTGCGGAGCAAAATCTGAAGATGACACGCAGTGAGGTGTTGCCGAAACTGAATTTTGTGGCAGTGGATTCATTCACGGGACCTATCACATTCGAAGTGCCGATAATCGACCAAAATCTCAATGTCTGGTACGTGGGTTTGGGACTATCGTGGTCAATCAGTTCGTTGTACAAGAACAACAAAAAAGTGAGGAAGTCGAAACTCGAATTGCGGCAAAGTCAGGAGCAGCAGACTGTTGTGGCGGAGAATGTCGGTAATGCCGTGTATGACGCATATACCAATTACCAGCAATCGTTTGTGGAACTCGGCACGCAGACAAAGAGCGTGAAACTCGCGCAGGAGAACTATCAGGTGATTGCCGACAGGTATCTCAATCAACTGTCACTGATTACCGACATGGTTGACGCATCCAACATCCGTCTCAATGCCGAACTGCTTGAGGTAGATGCCCGAATAAATGTGATTTATTCTTATTATAAAATGAAATACGTAAGTGGCACGCTATAGCTGCAGGCCGTAAGGCAACAGATGCCCTGATTAAATCTATTAAAACAATGAAAGGTCTGAACAAGAAAAACATCAAGCGCACCTATAACGTATTAGTTATCGTGGTGCTGTTATTGGGAGTGGCGTATGTATGCAACAAGTTTGTGCATATCGGCAGAGTTGAGTACACCAACAATGCACAGATTTACCGTCATATCACACCTATAAACACCCGTGTGCAGGGTTTTATCAAGGAAATCCGCTTCAACGACTATCAGGAGGTGAAGAAAGGCGACACGCTGATAATCATCGAGGATTCAGAGTTCCGCTTGCAGTTGGCACAGGCAGAAGCGAATTTGGAAGGTTCACGGTCAACGGGTTCCGCAATCTCCGCAGGAATAAACACCACATCGAGTAATGTGAAAGTGGCAACGGCTTCTATCGAGGAGGCGCGAGTGGAGATGGAGAACGCCAAAACCGACTTCAAGCGATATGAGAATTTGCTCGCTAAAGAAGCTGTAACACAACAGCAATACGACAATGCAAAGGCACGCTATGAGACGGCAGTGGCACGCTACACGCAGGCTTCCAACCAGAGGAACAGTACTTCTCTGACAAAGGAGGAGCAGAGACATGAGTTGTCGCACAGTGAGGCGGCAGTAAGTGCTGCCGAGGCAGCCGTGAATTTAGCCCGTCTCAACCTGTCATATACAGTGATTGTTGCCACATGCGATGGCAAGATAGGGCGTAAGATGATACACGAAGGACAACTTGTGGAAATCGGACAGACATTAGCTGAAATAGTGGATAAGGACAATGTGTGGATAATAGCCAACTATCGTGAGAGTCAAATGGCGAACATAAAGGTCGGCAATGAGGTGAAGATTACGGCAGATGCTATCCCTGACACTAAATACAAGGGAGTGGTGGAGATTATCTCAGGTGCAACGGGAGCGGCATTCTCCAAAGTACCTACCGACAACGCTACGGGAAATTTCGTGAAAGTGGAGCAACGTGTGCCAGTGAGGATAAAACTCACCGCAGACAACTCTGACGAGGACAAGGCACGCCTTTTGGCAGGAATGAATGTAGAAACAGAAATTGAATACTGATGCCTCTAAGTCCTGAAAATCAGCCTTTCTCAATGCCGATGTACAAGGACTGGTTCCCTGTGCGTTTGCGCCCGTGGTGCTATTTGGTGATGATACTCATCTTCCAGCTCACCTCCGGACTTTATCTCGGCAATGTGTCGCTCATAATGAGTGAAGGCTCACTGTTGCGTGAGGATGTGATGTTCATCGGACTGTGCAACGTGGTGGGTATCAACATGCCATTCCCGTTGCTGTTCAGGATGAAATTTCATTTTTCTAACAACCGACTTCTGATGAATGCCACGGCGATGATGCTCCTCTGCAACTTTGCGTGTATGTATGTCAAGAGTGTGCCGATATTGGCAGTCTTGGCTTTTATCGAAGGCTGTTTCAAGCCATGCGGTACGTTTGAGTGTTTCAGCAATATCCAGTTGTGGATTACGGCAAAGCGAGACTTGCGTGCGTTCTTCCCCGTGCTATATTTCTTTATCGCTGGTACTATGTCATTACAGTCGTATCTTGCCGTGAACATTGCATACGTCTTTGAGGGTTGGCGCATGATGCACTGGTTTATTATCGGTTTGTTGTTCTGCTGTCTGCTGTTCCAGTTTATCTGTTTGCGGAAATACTATATCATGCGATTGTCGTTCAAGTCGGTTGACTGGTTCGGTTTCCTGCTGTGGTCTTTACTTTTTTGCGGCATTGTTTGGATATTTAACTACGGAGAATATTATAACTGGATTGATGGCAAGACATGGCGAGATGTTTGTGTGATGACATTAGTGATACTGATGCTGACAATCGGCAGGATGTGCAGTATTAGGCACCCTTATATCAGTCCTGAAATTTTCAAGTTCAAGGCGATGTATCCGATATTAGGACTTTTTTTTATCGGAGAGTGGTTCAGTACTACGCCAAAGACGCTCGGCAACACATTCGTGGCGGAGGTGATGCATTGGGGAATTGTCAGTGCGTCAGTGCTTGACTTGTATGTGTATATCGGAGTCATAATCGGTTCTGTGTTCTCGTTTGTATGGATGAAGGGTTGGAAATGGTCGTACCCTCGTCTTACTATCATAGGACTGATTGCGTTGTCGCTCTATCAGGGAATAATGTATTTCCTTGTCTCGCCCGACACGAATATTGAGGCACTGTATTTCCCTATGATATTGCGAGGTTTCGGATATGACGTGTTCTTGATTACATGTACTATACAGCTATTTGAGGCGGTAACGTTCCCTACGTTTTTTATGACAATCGCCTTGTCGGGATTTATGCGCAACGGTCCTACATCGGCTATTGTTACGGGAATTTATGATTTCTTTGTGCGCAGGCAAGAGGCGAGTGCGCTCACGGCAGGACTTGTAACGGAAAAATTCGATACCTTGCTTATTGCATTGAAAGAGTTGTTTGGCGCAAACTGCCTAATCGGTTGTTTTTTGCTGATTGTCATGCTGTTGGTTGACATCAAACCAGTGCGCTCCACAATGAAACTCATGCCCTCATGGTTCAAGGTCGGTAAGATTTTGCGCAAAGAGGATAAGCACAGTGAACATTTGAGAAGAAAAAGCGTCATGCAAAGTTAGAACAGTAATAAAGATAAAGCCTCAACATTTTCGGTTGGGGCTTTGTGTTGTCATGCATTTAAAAGGTAATCGTACATCTCATGGATTGCTACGGTTATCTTGTTGAAATCATCGCATAGAGTGATACTGTCAGGAGTCAAATATGTACGTTTGTTCAACTCAACCATAAAGGAGAAATATTCAGTATGCAGTTCTTTCTTGTCAGCAATGGGTTGAATGGAATTGCTGTAAGGTGTGTTGATACCGACATTGAAACCTTTTGACTTGTAAATATCAATAATACGGCTTATAATTTCTTCGCTTGGGCGTGAAAAGTCATCATTGAAACCTATGCAGACATCAACATTACTGCCGTCATCAGCAAAGGAATGGCAGTCAATCAGGATAGGTCTGCGATTTTCGTAATTAGTTTGAATTACGCTCTGTCTTAATTTGGAATTGTAATCAAAATATGCCTGCATCAATTCTTTTCTCTGTGTCTCATCAATTTCCCGTGTGAGATTATCCCCATAGCGTGTATAGAGTATGCCTTGACCAATCTTTTCCATATCGTCATGCAATAGGCGTTCTACGTCAACAACAAATCTGCTTTTGTTGAATACATGAACGGTGAAATCATTTTCTGCGTCAAATTTTTCTTTGTTCGGATTGAAAAGAATTTGTGTGTGCCAGTCGGTCAGCTGCATTATTGCTTTACTCAAATAATATTGTGAATTCCACCCTGCATTTTCAGTACCATTGATATTAGAGTGAGGTATGTTCAGTAT
>JAJQAR010000150.1 GCA_021203705.1 Prevotella sp.
CACTATCTTTGAATAAGATAGGCTGCGCTCGAAAATGAAAACAAAAACTTGTTTCACTCACTTTTGTTTTGCATTTTGCTCAACTTGCACTATCTTTGCAAAACATAAAAAATAAGACAAAAAGAATGCAATACATACTCAAAGCACCTGATAAGATAGATACCACGATAGATTTGCCGGCATCAAAAAGTATAAGCAATAGGGCGTTGATAATTCATGCATTGTCGAAGGGGGATATTATGCCCGACAACCTGTCCGACTGCGATGATACTGAAGTGATTATAAATGCCCTTAAAAATATGCCTGAGACGATTGACATCAAGGCTGGCGGTACGGCGATGCGCTTTATGACAGCTTATTTGGCTGTTACCTCTGGCGAGCATGTTATTACGGGTACTGAAAGGATGAAACAGCGTCCTATTGGTATTCTTGTGGATGCTTTAAGGTTTCTCCGTGCAGATATCAATTATGAAGGTGTGGAGGGCTTTCCCCCACTCCGCATAAAAGGCAGGAAACTGTGGGGAGGACATATTGAAATTCCTGGCAATGTCAGTTCACAGTTCATTTCCGCAATACTGATGATTGCCCCTGTTTTGAGTAGGGGATTGAATCTGAAACTCACTGGCGACATCGTATCACGACCGTATATCGACATGACATTGTGCATAATGCGTGATTTCGGCGCTGAGGTGGAGTGGACAAGCAGTAATACTATAATGGTTAGTCCGAAACCATACGAATCGAGGAAATATTTCATAGAGAACGACTGGAGTGCTGCCTCTTATTGGTATGAGGTGGTTGCTTTGAGTAAAGATGAGGATATAGAGGTAAGGCTCACAGGACTGATGGACGGTTCGCAGCAAGGCGATTCTTCGGTGAAATATCTTTTCAATATGCTTGGCATCAAGACAATTTTCAAAACAAGGGAAAAGGGAAAGCCTACTATCGTTACACTGAAAAAATTTGAACGTAAGTTGGCACGCCTTGACTATGACTTTATCAATCAGCCTGATATGGCACAGACATTCGTGGTATGCTGCGCACTGTTGGGCGTTCCTTTCCGATTTACAGGGTTGGCATCGTTGAAGATAAAGGAAACTGACCGCTTAGAAGCTCTGAAAACCGAGATGAGGAAGTTGGGATATTTGCTCAAGGACAATGGGCGTGATGAACTGAGTTGGGATGGCGAGCGTTGCAAGCCTATGCCAGACGCAGCGATAGACACCTACGAGGATCACCGCATGGCATTGGCTTTTGCTCCAGTCTCATTGCGTGTCGATGGACTGAAAATTAACAATCCACAAGTAGTCAGCAAGTCATATCCTCATTTCTGGGAAGATTTAAAACAGGCAGGCTTTACCATAATGGAACAAGAATGACCTTATGGCAATATACGTTATATTTATACTGATATTAGTTCTTGCCGCTGTTGTGGTGGCGATATACAAAAAACGTGCGCAAGGCAATGCCAATGTGGTGCGCAAGGGTAGCGGCAGCTCTTGTGACACTTGTAATGTCG
This sequence comes from Prevotella sp., assembly GCA_021203705.1. GTDB lineage: Bacteria > Bacteroidota > Bacteroidia > Bacteroidales > Bacteroidaceae > Prevotella. The sequence continues at coordinate 1,520 of JAJQAR010000150.1, forward strand.
CGACTGATAAGTGCCTGCAGGAATGCCTTTTGGAGGCAGCGGCAAAGGAAATTGTGTATTTCGATGATGAGGAACTCGATACTTTCAAGGGCAGAAAGTCTGACAGTTATACCGATGATGAGGTGGAACAGTTTTCCGATGTACTATATACAATGAAGCAGGAGGAGGTAAAAGACTGGGCTGTCAGTCTTTCGTTACGCGGCATAAATATCCCCGACAGGTTGAAAGACGAGGTTATCATGCTTATGGAAAACCAATAGTATCGGAACAGGCAATAAATCAGCTTTTAACAAGTTATATATTAGGTATTAAAGGCTCATCCCGATAAATGAAAATCTTTCCGAAACAGCATATTGTTCCTATTATGATTATCATGGTTCTCTTGATAACCATAGGTTGCTCTACGGAGAAGAATACAGCCGGGTCAAGGTGGTGGCAGTCGTTCAACGCCAAATACAATACCTATTACAACGGTTCATTGGCGTATATCGATGGTTCTCTTGAGAAGGAGCAGGGTAACAAGGATAATTTCACGGAGATGATACCGCTTTATACTGTCGGCAATAAAGACAGTAGGGAATTAGGCTCAGGCAATTTCGATAGGGCTATTGAGAAAAGTCAGAAAGCCATAAAACTGCATAGTATCAAAAAACGCCCACAATGGACTAAGAAACGTAAGAAGACAGAGCGCGACATCGAGTGGCTCAACCGCAAGGAATATAATCCCTTTTTGTGGAAGGCGTGGATGCTGTTAGGTCGCTCCCAATTCATGAAAGGCTCTTTCGATGAGGCAGCCTCCACTTTCGCATATATGAGCAGGCTATATGCCACCCAACCCTCTATCTACGGCAGGGCAAGGGCGTGGCTTGCAAAATGTTACATAGAGGATGACTGGATTTATGATGCCGAGGATGTGATAACGAAAATCCGCCGAGATTCTATCCATTGGCTTGCAAAAAAGGAGTGGGACTATACTTACGCTGACTATTATATTCATATCGGGAATTACGAGGAGGCGATACCTTATCTTCGTAAAGTAATCAGTCATGAGATGAGACGCAAGCAGAAAGCGCGTGAATGGTATCTCATGGGACAATTACAAGAGGCCATCGGAAATAAAACGTTGGCTTACAAGGCTTATCAGCGCGTGATACGACAAAATCCACCGTATGAGCTTGAATTCAATGCCCGTATCGCCCAGACGGAGGTTGTTGGGGCTTCGGAATCGAAGAAGATGATAAGGCGGTTAAAGCGAATGGCATCTTCAGACAACAATGCGGAATATCTCGATCAGGTTTACTATGCGATAGGAAATATCTATCTTGCCCAAAATGATACCGCTAAGGCTATTTCTGCATACGAGAAAGGAAATACAAAGTCGGTGCGTAATGGTATAGAGAAAGGAGTGTTGTTGCTTACCCTCGGTGACCTTTATTGGGAGAAGGAAGATTACAGCAACGCCCAACGGTGCTACGGTGAAGCGATAGGTCTTCTTGACAAAGACCACAAGGCGTATGATCAATTGTCAGAACGCTCCAAAGTTCTTGATGAACTTGTTCCTTACACTGAGACGATACACCTGCAAGACTCACTTCAAGAGCTTGCCAAGATGCCAGAGGATGAGAGAAACAAAGCTATCGACCGTGTTATAGAGGCACTCAAGAAGAAGGAGAAGGAGGAAAAAGCAGCACAGGCAGAGTTAGAGGCACAACAGAGACTTGCAGAGATGGGCGGCAATGCGTCGGCATTTGACAATACTACAAGTAGCGGGGGCGAGTCGGGTACCTGGTATTTCTATAATCCTACTACTCTCAATCAGGGAAAGGCTACTTTCCAGAAGTTATGGGGAAACCGTCAGAATGCTGATGACTGGCAGCGTATAAACAAGACTGTTGTTTCCGTAGGCAGCTCATTTGATGAGGAGGATATCCCTGAGGAGTTGCGTGATTCTATCATGGCGGCGGAGGCTCTTCAAGATTCAATAGAACATTCGCTTGACAGTGCACAAAACGACCCGCACAAGCGTGAATATTATCTTAAACAGATTCCGTTTACGGAAGAACAAGTTGCCGAAAGTAATAAGTTGATTGCGGATGGTCTGTATCATGCTGGTGTGATATTCAAGGATAAATTATATAATCTTCCACGAAGTGAAAAGAGTTTCCTGCGCCTAACGAATGACTATAATGACTATGAGAATATGGATGAGGCTTATTATCATCTATTCTTACTGTATTCTCAATGGGGACAGCCAGGAAAGGCAAGTGAATACCTTGCCAGGTTGAAGGAGGAATTTCCAGAGAGTAAGTGGACAATATTGCTCTCTGACCCTAATTTTGAGGAGAACTCGCGGTTTGGGGTGCACATAGAGGATTCTCTTTATGCCGCCACCTACGATGCTTTCAAGGCTGATAGGTTCAACGAGGTGAATGCTAATGTGGAGTTATCTGCTTCTCGTTTCCCATTAGGCGCTAACCGCGATAAGTTTATTTTTATCGGGGGACTTAGCAAACTTAACAGTGGCGACAGTCAGGGCTGTGTTGATGATATGCAGGAAGTGGTGAGCAAGTACCCGCAGAGTGGTGTCAGTGAGATGGCTGGTATGATTATCAATGGTGTGAAAGCAGGGCGTCGGCTTCATGGCGGCAAGTTTGATATCGGCAGTATCTGGGATCATCGTTCAGTGGTTCTCAACGACAGTGACTCTATCAACGCAAGGGTGTTTATCGCTGAAAGGGTTACGAATTTCTCATTTATAATAGCATATTCTCCTGATTCTATCAACGAGAATAAGTTGCTCTTTGAACTTGCCCGTTATAATTTTACCAACTATATCGTGCGTAATTTCGATATAGAGATAGATGATCTTGACGGTATCTGTCGCATGAAAGTCAGTGGTTTCAGGAGTTATGATGAGGTTTTACAGTATGCACGACAGTTTTATAACAATGAAGTGTTGATGTCGTTTGCCCAAAAGGGTAAGGTGATAATAATTAGCGATGCCAATTTGGAACTTCTTGGCACACAGTTCAGTTATGCGGAATACGACCAGTTCTATGAGGAGCATTTTGTGCCGCTAACAATAAGTACTGTTCAACTGCTTACAGAACCAGAGTCGGTTGAGTATGAGAGAGAAATAGAGAGTTCTGGTGGGTATAATGACGGACTGTTCAACGGAGGTGTTATTGAGGAAGGTCTCTTTGTGGACGATGGAGAATATATCGATGAGGAGGAAGATGAGGGCTTATCAATTCCAATAGATGAGGAGGAAATCCCTGAAACAGAACAGGAAGAAAACGCTACTGAAATACAAGCAGAGGAAGGAGCAGAGGTTTCTGTAGAGGAAGAAGGTACTGAAATTCTTGACGAGGAAACGACAGAAATCCCTGTTGAGGATAATACAGAGATACAGGATGAAAATACAGTGATTTTAGAGGAAGAAGGCGTTGAAGTACCGTCGGAAGAAAACTTTGAAATCCCAGAGGAGGAAGATGAAATAGAAATCCCGACAGAGGAAGAAATAGAAATTTCTGACGATGAGGATTTTGAAGTGTCTTTTGGAGATGATG
>JAJQAR010000228.1 GCA_021203705.1 Prevotella sp.
GTATAAAGGTATAATCAATGCAGGTATTTCACAAAAACGTTGACCTTCAAAACGCCTTGTTCGCCGACAGGAAACAAGGAAAGACAGTAGGACTTGTCCCCACCATGGGTGCATTGCACGATGGGCATATCTCCTTGGTCAGGAAAAGTATCTCCGACAACGACATCACCGTAGTGTCTCTGTTCGTCAACCCTACACAGTTCAACGACCCGAAAGACCTGAATACATACCCCCGCACTATCGAAAAAGACAGTGCATTACTTGAAAAGGCTGGTGCCGACTATCTTTTCGCACCATCAGTAGAGGAAATATATCCCATACCCGATACCCGACATTTCGAGTACCCGCCGATAACGACAGTAATGGAAGGCGCACATCGTCCAGGACATTTCAACGGAGTATGCCAGGTTGTGAGCCGTCTTTTCTACATCACACAGCCTGACAGGGCCTATTTTGGTGAAAAAGACTGGCAGCAGATAGCTGTGGTAAAAGCAATGGTAAAAGCTCTTTCACTAAGTGTGAATATTGTTGAGTGCCCTATCGTCAGGGATAAAGACGGACTAGCCCTCTCCTCTCGCAATGCCTTGTTATCAAAAGAGGAGCGCAAGATTGCACCGACAATATACAAGTCAATGAAATCTGGCGTTGACTATGCAAAGACACATAGTGTTAAAGACACACATGATTATATAGTGGAACAAATAAATGCCGTTGACGGTCTTGAAGTGGAATATCTGGCAATTGTCGATGGCAATAGTCTGCAAACCGTTGACAATTGGAAGGATTCAGATTACGTAGTAGGATGTATCACGGTTTACTGTGGTGCAAGACCCGTAAGACTTATTGACCATATAAAATTCAAAGATCCTCACCAATAATGATAAAAATGAGAAACAACACCGACAATAAGAGAACATGTTGATTGAAGTATTGAAAAGCAAATTGCATCGTGTCAAGGTTACAGATGCCAATATCGATTATATAGGTAGCATCACGATAGATGAAGACCTTATGGATGCCGCCAATATCATTGCCGGTGAGAAAGTACAGGTGGTGAACAACAATAACGGTGAGCGTTTCGAGACTTACGTTATAAAAGGTCCACGAGGCACTGGCTGTATATGCCTCAACGGTGGTGCTGCACGCAAATGTGTCGTCGGCGATATCCTGATTATAATCTCTTACGCCCAGATGGACTTTGAGGAGGCTAAGACTTTCTCCCCCACCGTCGTTTTCCCCGAAAACAATAGATTGGTATAAAAATCAGAATTCGCTTGTAAAGTGAAACTTTATATGTTTAAAGTCCTGTTGCGCCATATCCAACACATATCCTGAATCAGCGAGGAACACGTCTCTCCCTTCCTTATCCTTCGCCATATACTGGTATTTGCGTTTCTTGAAAGCATCAAGTTCCGCCGCATCATCCGACTCTATCCAGCATGCCTTATATAAATGTATAGGCTCCCAACGGCATTTGGCGTTATATTCATTCTCCAAACGATATTGTATAACTTCAAATTGCAACTGTCCTACCGTACCGATTAATTTCCTGCCATTAAACTGGTTTACGAACATCTGTGCCACACCCTCGTCCATCAACTGGTCGATACCCTTGGCAAGTTGCTTGCTCTTCATCGGGTCATCGTTCACAATATATTTGAACATCTCCGGAGAGAACGACGGCAAACCTCTGAAATGCAGTTTCTCACCATCTGTCAGCGTATCACCGATTTTGAAAATACCGTTGTCTGGCAATCCTATGATATCACCGGGATATGCCTCCTCGATAGTACTCTTTCGCTGCGCCATGAACTGCGTGGGCGACGTAAAACGCAATGTCTTATCCAAACGCACATGATAATAGGGATAGTTGCGCACAAATTTTCCACTGCATATCTTGCAGAAAGCGATACAGGAACGGTGGTTCGGGTCAATGTTCGCCGTTATCTTGAAGATAAAACCCGTGAATTTCGGTTCTTCCGGGTCAACTATTCTCTCCTCCGCCTTTGTCGGACGGGGACTTGGGGCTATTTCCACGAAACAGTTAAGCAGTTCCTGAACACCGAAATTATTCAGCGCACTGCCGAAGAAAACAGGGGCGACATCTGCATTACGATAGTCATCCACGCTGAACTCTGGATATACTCCGTCAACCAATTCAAGATCCTCACGCAACTTTTCAGCGTCAGCCTCTCCGATGTGCTCCACAAGTTCGTCGCTGTTGATATCCACTTCCACCTTCTCTGTAACACGCTGCTTATCAGGAGTAAATAAGTCTAACTTCCGCTCATAGATATTATAAACTCCCTTGAACTTCGCTCCTTGATTTATAGGCCACGACAGAGGGCGCACCTTTATCTCAAGTTCCTTTTCTAATTCATCGAGTAGGTCAAACGGATCGCGCCCCTCCCTGTCCATCTTGTTTATGAAGATTATAACTGGGGTGTTGCGCATTCGACAGACATTCATCAACTTTCGGGTTTGCGCCTCGACACCCTTCGCACCATCAACCACGATAATTGCAGAATCCACTGCCGTCAGCGTGCGGTAAGTGTCCTCCGCAAAGTCTTGATGACCTGGAGTATCAAGGATATTCACCTTATAGCCCTCATAATCAAACTCCATCACTGATGTCGATACGGAGATACCACGCTGCTTCTCAATATCCATCCAGTCGGATGTCGCCGTCTTGCGTATCTTGTTGTTCTTTACCGCTCCTGCCACCTGTATCTGACCGCCAAAGAGCAGGAATTTCTCGGTAAGTGTCGTCTTACCAGCATCAGGGTGCGAGATAATCGCAAAGGTCCGTCGTCTGTCTATCTCGTTATTCATCGTTTATTCAATTATAAAATGATATGCCGAAGTGCAGAGACCTCAACATTACAGAAGTTTTATACACTCCGCAAGACTATCCTCCCAATATGGTATGTCTATTCCGTATGTCGTCTTTATCTTCGTCTTGTCAAGCACACTATATGCCGGTCGTGTAGCTGGTGTGGGATATTCACTCGTATGTATCGGCTTTACCTTACACGTTGTGATACCTGCCAACTTATGAATAGCCTTTGTAAAGTCATACCAACTGCATACTCCCTCGTTGGAAAAATGAAAAACGCCTGGCGTTACTCCTTTTTCTATTGCCGTCATTATCGCCTGTGCTAAATCTCTTGCGTATGTCGGTGTACCAATCTGGTCGAAGACTACACCCAACTCTGGTTTCTCCTTTCCAAGTCGTATCATTGTCTTTACGAAATTGTTCCCAAAAGAGGAATAGAGCCATGCCGTACGGATTATCATCGTGTTCTTGCAAAACCTACTTACGGCAAGTTCCCCTGCGAGTTTCGTACTGCCATACACACTGTCTGGACAGGGGGTATCAGTTTCTATATATGGACTGTATTTCTTTCCGTTGAATACATAGTCTGTGGAGATCTGTATCAGCCAACCGCCTCGTCTCGCCATGGCGACTGCAAGATATGCGGGGGCTTCCGTATTGAGGGCGGTACACAACTGGTTATTGGATTCTGCCTTGTCAACAGCCGTGTATGCAGCACAATTCACTATACCTTCAATGCTGTTATTATCCACGAACTCGTCTATTGCCGCCTGGTCAGTTATGTCAAGTTCCTCAACATCGGTATTGAAGAAAATATGTTGCGGATGCTCCTTTTCCAACAAGCGCATCTCACTGCCCAACTGACCATTACAACCTGTAATTAGTATATTCATAGTCGATTATGTTTAATTTTGTTTGTTCTCTCACTCAAACTCCAATGGGGTTTCCTTATCTTTCAAGTAGTAGTCTGACAACATACCGATAAATGTTGTTATCTCTTTTATGGCATGTTCTGTGTCAGGACTTATCTTTTTCTTCTGCAAGCGTAGCAACATCATCCCATAAAGGGCGTTGAAACAAGTCTCTATCTCGTTCTCATTCTTGTCTGTTCCACGCTTGCGCAGTTCCACGATAAACGGCAATACCTTATAATATTCGGCATTGTAGAACGGATATTTCGGACTTTGCAGCAACATGGCATTTAGCTCAACAAGCTGTTGCATCACTACCTTGTTTATCTGCAAATGTCCGCCCTCACGACAGCCCTCCTCGTTGATCATCCTCACAAGATTGCCAAACCAGTCTGTCAGGTCTTCCTTCTGCTCATCATTATAGCCGAACTGCTCGACGTACTCGCGCCTTATGCGGCTCAGCGAACAACCGTAAGCCCTTATTATATCCTCCACCTGCCACATATATAGCAGGTACTCGGCAATATTTTTCTTTCTTAACTCCTGTGATATGAACATTTTGAAGGAATCTATGAATTATCAAATAAGGTACACTAAATGTAGAACGCATAGTAGTTGAACACAGTAACGATGAATATTATCAACGAGAAAGTTATCACAATGCTGCCAATTATCTTATTTATTAATATTATCCCACTGCTGTCGAACTTATTCCTAACCTTGTCAATGAGCCATGTCAGCCCGTACCACCACAGTAATGCTCCAATTATTATACAACAAAATCCAATTCCTGTGAACAAAAGATTTGTCGTAACAAAGGTGAACTGGGCAAAGCACGCCATAAATAGGAATATGATAAGGGGATTGGAAAAGGTTACCAAAAACGCCGTTACTCCGTTGTGCACCAATGTTCCCTTGTTCTTACTGGTGGCTCGTATTTTCTTTGTCGGGTCGGAACGGTAACTGTATATTCCGAATATAAGGAGCATCACGCTGCCTATCATCTGTAATATAAAACGGTTTTGGTGGTTGTCTATAAGATTTACCACAAAACTCATACCGAAACCGGTTATCAAGGCATATAGAAAGTCGCTTATTGCTGCACCGATACCTGTTACAAAACCGTACCAACGCCCTTTGTTGAGCGTCCGTTGAACACAAAGTACACCGACAGGTCCCATTGGAGCTGAAGCTATAATCCCGATAAGCAAACCCTTGAAAACCCAGTTAAGTATGCCTATATGTATCTGAAATGGTAGCATATTGCTTGCAAAATTGCATATTTTTTGCGAGAGGAACAAATTTTACATTCAAAAACTTAGCCACATGTTACTTATTTTC
>JAJQAR010000130.1:0-2464 GCA_021203705.1 Prevotella sp.
CGATATTTTTCATTTATTTTGCTGATGATAACGGAATAATCCGTGGAGATAATAAACAATATGTCTGATTAATAACAAAGTAAGATTATGACGAAAAAGAATGAAGTTTACCGCTGTCCGGTATGCGGAAACATAACGACTGTCTTGCATCCTTCAAAGGGGATTCTCTCATGTTGTGGAAAACCTATGGAGTTACTGACAGAGAACAGTGTGGATGCTGCAAAGGAAAAGCATGTGCCAGTGATAGAAAAGATAGAAGGCGGATATAAAGTTAAGGTGGGTGATGTGGAGCACCCGATGCTTGAGGCTCATTATATAGAGTGGATTGAACTGATTGAGAACGGCAAGTCGCAGGTTAAGCACCTCAATCCAGGAGAGAAGCCGGAGGCTGTTTTCTATACTGACAGTAACGAAGTTTACGCACGCGAATATTGCAACCTGCACGGACTGTGGAGGTCAAAATGATTTAAGAGATATTTCAATGGTAGGGCGGATATGAGATATTGGCATATCCGCCTTATTTTTTGCGTATAACCTTACATTTGCAACCGAGTTGCATTTTTTTCACCATAATTTTGCAGTAAAATTCATACTTTGGATGTAAATAGCAGATTATGGAAGAGGAAGAGAGAAGTTTTTGGAAACCTGCCATCTCATTGGTGTTGCTTATTGTCGGTATCATAATGACATATATGCACGTTGGGTGGTTTTCCGACAAGTGGGTGATGCTTGTGTGGTATGTGGTGGCATACCTGCCAGTGGGCATTGACGTCATCAAGGAGGCAATAGAGAGTGCTGTCAAGGGAGACGTGTTCAGTGAGTTCATGCTTATGAGCGTGGCATCTATCGGAGCTTTCGCCATAGGCGAATATCCAGAGGCAGTAGCTGTTATGCTGTTCTACTGCATTGGCGAGACATTGCAGGATATGGCGGTTGACAAAGCGAGAGATAACATAAAGAGCCTTGTTGCGTTCCGCCCTGATAAGGCTATGGTGGTGAATGGCAATACTGTTGTTGTGAGAACACCCGAAGACGTTAAAATAGGTGAGGTTATTGAGGTGAAGCCAGGCGAGAGGGTAGCCCTTGATGGAGAGTTGCTCAACGGTGATGCGTCATTCAATACGGCAGCCCTGACAGGTGAGAGTGTGCCGCAGATGATAGAGAAGGGCGGGGAAGTACTTGCCGGAATGATAGCAGCCGACAGTGTAGTGCGTCTCCGTGTCAAGCGTATAGCCGGAGAGAGTGCCGTGGCGAGAATCCTCAATATGGTTGAGGAGGCATCAAGCCGCAAGGCAGAAGCCGAACTATTTATCCGTAAGTTTGCGAGAGTCTATACACCCGCCGTGATATTTCTTGCTGTATTCACTGTTGTGTTCCCGTATTTTTTCGCACAGGTGAACAGTCACATGGACTATAGTTTCACAAAATGGTTCTACCGTGGTCTTATCTTCCTTGTTATATCCTGTCCATGCGCATTAGTGATAAGTATTCCACTTAGTTATTTTGCCGGTATCGGTGCAGCATCAAAGAGAGGTATTCTCTTTAAGGGCAGCAACTACCTCGATGCTGTGAAATATATCGACACTGTTGTCTTTGACAAGACGGGAACGCTCACTAAGGGCGTGTTCTCCGTGGTCAAGGTTGACAGTAAGGAGCCAGACTTTTTAGAAACCGTCGCGGCGATAGAGAAAAATAGTAACCATCCTATTGCAAAGGCTATCGTGGCACAGTCGAAGGGCAAGGACATTGCCGTAAAAGACGTGAAGGACAGGCCAGGCAATGGCTTGTCAGCGAAAGTGGGCGACGACAACTGGCTTGTCGGTACGTTGCGCCAGCTCGACAGAAAATATATCAGTTATCCCGATGAGCTGTTCGATGTACCAGAGACAATCGTGGCATGTGCGAAGAACAAGAAATTCGTGGGTTACATCCTTCTTGCAGATACTGTCAAGGACGACGCTAAGCAGGCTATAAAAGACTTGCGTAAGCTCGACATAAAGCATATTGAGATACTTTCAGGCGACAAACAGGCGTTGGTTACGAAGCTCGCTGATGAACTTGGGGTAGATGCCGGTTATGGCGACCTCATGCCAGAGGTGAAGGTAAAACATGTGGAAATGCTGAAAAACGAGGAACGCGACTTGGCATTTGTTGGAGACGGAATAAACGACGCACCTGTAATAGCTACAAGTTACGTTGGTATCGCTATGGGAGGATTAGGTTCCGATATGGCAATTGAGACAGCCGATATCGTTATCCAGAACGACCAACCATCGAAGGTGGTTACGGCAATAAAGATAGGCAGGAAGACACACCGTATAGTGAATCAGAATATCATTTTTGCGATAGGCGTGAAGATATTGGTAATGGCACTTGGTGTTTTTGGAATAGCCAACCTGTGGGAGGCGGTGTTCGCTGATGTCGGTGTCGCACTCCTTGCGGTGCTCAACGCTATGCGGATTTT
>JAJQAR010000130.1:2474-5080 GCA_021203705.1 Prevotella sp.
AAATAGAGGGGTTTGAATATCCCTCTTTTATTTTATGTAATGTGTTTTTTGCATTAGAACAGAAAATATTTTGCTTTTCTGTTAAATTCCCTTATTTTTGCAGTACTATGGACAATGAGGAGTATTTCATAAAAAAACTGCAACTGCGGGGAATAAAGCCCACGTCGATACGCCTTCTTATACTTAAGAATATGTATAGGGGTGATGAGACGGTGTCACTTCCTCAACTTGAACGCCTGTTGCCTACAGTTGACAAGAGTACTATCTCACGCACGTTGTCGCTGTTCTTGCTCCATAGGTTGATACATGCTGTTGATGATGGGAGCGGAACGTTGAAATACAATGTGTGCAGCGATGACTGTGATTGCGGTGTTGACGATAATCACACGCATTTCTATTGTGAGAATTGTCACCGCACATTCTGTCTGAAATATATCCATGTGCCGGTAGTTAACCTACCAGAGGGCTTTGTCCTTTCAGAAATTAATTACGTAATAAAAGGTCTCTGTCCCGCTTGTTCCGAAAAACTAAGAAATAAGAATTCTTAATCTTCCCAATACTGTTTTATCTGCTTACTCAAGCAAAAACGAATTTTTAATTCTTAATTCTTTCCCCAAGCTGATTACACCCACAACGAATTCTTAATTCTTCACTCTTAATTCTTCACTCACTTAATGTTGTCCACGAACTGGAACAGTCTGTTCCACCGTATTCCACCGAAGCCATGACGGTCGGGATCGCTTGACCACCAGATGAAGATAGGCTTGCCCACGATATGGTCTTCAGGTACAAAGCCCCAATAACGACTATCCGCAGAGTTATGGCGGTTATCACCCATCATCCAGTAGTAATCCATTTTGAAGGTATAATAGTTGGTTTGCTTGTCGTTGATGAATATCTTACCGTCCTTTACTTCCAACTTATTGTTTTCATATACACGTATTGGCCTTTCGTAAATAGGCAAGTTTTTTAAGTCAAGTTTTATGGAATCACCCTTCTTAGGAATCCATATCGGACCGTAGTTGTCGCGTGTCCATTTTGTATTTGCATTCAATGGGTATAAGTCACCGTAAGTAGCTGATGTGTTGAGAGAGATGCTCGCCACGATATCCTTGCGCTTTGACAGCTCCTTGACAGCCCTTTCCGTTAGAGGCATCACACCGTTTTGGTTAAGACTCATCAGGTCTTCCATACTTATCTCCAACTCCTTCATCAATTCGTCAGGAATCGCTTGCAGGAGTTTTACCTTATAAGTATATTGTACCTTGTCGGGCTCTTTATTGGCAACACCATCGACATACACTATGCGGTCTTTTATCTGGAGTGTCTGTCCAGGCAGTCCCACACAGCGTTTCACATAGTTTTCCCTGCGGTCAACTGGCCGTGTCATGATTGTTCCGAATGTCTCTGTGTTTCCCAAAATGTAGGTTCTTCCGAGGTCGTAGATTTTTTCGTAATAATCACGCTGCTGCAGAATTGACAGACTGTCTATTTGCGGAATTTCATCAACCAACTGACTGCCGAAAGAGTAGCACATCTGATAATAGTCGGCAGCCTGGTATCTTATTTCGGAAACCAATGTGTCTCCTGCGGGATAGTTGAACACCACGATGTCGTTGGCTTCGATGTTTCCCAAACCTTTCACCCTGCGGTAATCCCAATGCGGCCATTCGATATACGACTTGCAGTTCACTATCGGCAAAGTGTGCTGTGTAAGAGGCATGGTAAGCGGTGTCTCAGGAATGCGTGGACCGTAACTTACTTTGCTTACAAAAAGATAATCGCCTGTTAGGAGCGACTTCTCAAGAGATGAAGAAGGAATCACATAGTTTTGGAAGAAGAACAGATTGATGAAATACACTGCCACAAGAGCGAAAACAATGGCATCCACCCAACTCATTAAAAAACGGATAGGAGTTTCAGAATCTTTCCACCATTGCCAGCGTATTTTCTTTGTTATGTAAACGTCAAAAATGAATGGTACCACGATAAGTCCCCACCAGCTTTTTACCCAGTACAGGAACAGCAGGTATAACACGAGAACCACAATGAACTTAGTCCATTGTTTTTTCATATTCAACTTTTCTTTCTTTTTGTCTCTCATTACTTTTTCTTGATTAAAAATACAGGAGGAGAAGTCATTTCATGCAAATCCTTGTTCCTGTCAGAACTTGAACATATCGCTGATAGTCAGCAGACCGTTGTGTTCCGCTGTATATTCAGCCGCCAACACCGCACCGAGTGCGAACCCCTTGCGAGAGTGTGCTTCGTGAGTGATGGTGATTTTGTCTGCTTCCGAGTCGTATGCCACAGTATGTGTTCCCGGCACCTCCCCCCTGCGAATACTGTTGATTATCAATTCATTGTCGGAGTGGGTGCTGCTTCCTATAACAGTGCCGTCAGGGTTGATTAGGAAACCCTTTGCCCACTTGTCCTTACGCTCCATGTTGCTGATAATATCCTCAGCGAGAGTAATGGCAGTTCCGCTCGGGGCATCTAACTTATGAATGTGATGTACCTCCTCCATTTCCACTGAATACTGAGGAAAACCATTCATTATTTTTGATAAATAGCGATTGACAGCAGAGAATATAGCCACACCAATA
>JAJQAR010000352.1 GCA_021203705.1 Prevotella sp.
AATTATTTTGGGCTTTTTATTGTCAAATGACTACTCTTTTCTTTCTTGTGAAAAATATATCATTTTGACACACCCTCTTTTTTGTTTATCTATTATAATTGCTTTTTCAACTTATTCACCGCATTCTCTAAGGATTCTGTAGGTTCAATGATATTGTAATCTTTCCAATAATCCTCGTTCCAGTATTCCTTTACTACATCATAGAAAACTTCTTCTGGTTTGAATGCATCCTTACGATTAATAACATGTTCAGGATTTTCTTCCTGCTCCACAACCACCATTTCGGAGCGTGCTGTGTAGGATGAGGAGAACAGCCGCTTTTTCCAGTCGCATTTGAAGCGCATCACATTGCAGATGTAATTCAGAATGGTCTTGTCGCCCTGCTGTCGGTAAGTAACAAGAAAACTCACTTCCTGTGGACGGAAGCGCAAACCAGCCGGTTTTTTGTGTAGTATGGCAGCAATCGCTTTGTCACGGTCGGAAAGGTCAAGCGAGAACTCAGCACGGGTAAAAGACAGTCGCTCACAGTCGATATACACCGTACCGATTAACAAAGGATAACTTAGGTGTACACAGGGCTTGAAACTGATTACGTATTGTATGCGGTTGTCAATCATGGCAGGGGTTTCCTGCGTGAACTCATAATAATCCAAATCCCTAAAGTCAAACAGGGCATCAGCGTTTTTCACTATGTCCATATTGACAGACAGCAATGGTCCGCCCATCACTTTTATAGCCAACGTGTCGCTCTCTTTCTGACTAAGCAGTCGGCGTGCCTTGGCAAGCTGCACCTTGTCGTTGTCAACATATCGTTTCTTGTATGATGTCTTGTAAACGTCGGTTATCGCCTCAGAAATGCCGATATAGCGGTGCCCTTTCTGGATTGTCTCACGATAAAAACTGCTTAGCATATTATCCGAGAGAGGATAGTTGTCAGGTATCTTATACAGTGCTTCTTTCACGATATTGCGTGGGTCGCCATAAACTACCACTTCATTCAATTGTTTTGTGTTGGGTGTCATCCAAATATTGGCAGTGAGTTTGCCCGATTCTGGGATAGTCTTTGCTGAATAGTGTGCGTTGGCATAACCGATATGCGACATTTCCAATTTTGGCGTGGATGAGCGGTGCGGTATTTTCAGGGAATAATAGCCATCAACATTCGTTACCGTACTGATTGATGTCCCCATAAGCTGCACCGTGACATTTTCCAATTTCTTCCCACTCTCCCTGTCGCATACCATACCAGAAATCACTACTTCGTATTTATCCCCCGCCAGCTTTTGACCCTGTGCCATAGTTTTGCAAATGTCTGTGCAGAAAAGTACAAACATTAATAAAGTGATTTTTATTATCGGATGATGCCGGTATTTCATATATAGCTCATTATTTCATAAACCAGTGGCCGTTGCGTTCCACCATAGGCACTGCGACTTCTTCGTTGAGGCTGTCGCCGAAACACATTACGAGGAAGGCGGTTGCCGTTCTACCGATGGTTTCTCCTTTGATGTCTTTAATATCCTCGTTCACGCAATTCACGACACGTATTTCATAGATGCCCCCATGCTCGTTTTTCATGTTTTCCAGGAACATTTTGGCATTCGCCACAAGTTGTTCACGATAACTGACAGGCACGGTGTCAGGGAGGTACATACCCCTTACAAACTGCCCACTGTTGCCGTTCAAAAGCAAGTCATAATATTCCTTTGCCGCTACTGCCGCCGCAACGTCAGGTTTATCCTCTTCATGGCATGAAAACAGTAGCGGAAGAAAGCCAAGGCATATTATGAGCAGCAGATTTCTCATTTATGCCTGATGAAAATGTTTATCGGACAGCCGGTGAGCGTCCAGTTCTCACGGATTTTGTTCTCCAAGAACCGCCTGTAAGTTTCCTTGATATACTGTGGCAGGTTGGCATAGAACACGAAAGAAGGAATCTGCGTGTTTGGCAGTTGTGAGCAGTATTTTATCTTGATATATTTACCTTTTATAGATGGAGGCGGGTATGCCTCGATAAGCGGCAGCAGCACCTCGTTGAGCTTTGTCGTGCCGATCTTCACCTTGCGGTTGAGATAAACCTCCTTTGCTGTTTCAAGTACCTTAAAAATACGCTGTTTGGTGAGTGCCGAGGCGAAAATGATAGGGAAGTCGGTGAATGGTGCCATGCGGTTGTGAATGGCATCCTCGAAAGTCTTTATTACCTCCTGGCTCTTGTCCTCCACCAAGTCCCACTTGTTGACCACCACCACGAGCGACTTGTTGTTCTTTTGTATAAGTTGAAAAATGTTTATGTCTTGTGCCTCAATGCCACGTGTGGCATCGAGCATGAGGATGCAGACATCAGAGTTTTCTATCGCGCGGATGGAGCGCATCACGCTGTAAAATTCCAAGTCTTCTGTTACTTTGTTCTTGCGGCGAATGCCGGCGGTGTCAACCAAGTAGAAGTCAAAACCGAACTTGTCGTAACGGGTGTAGATACTGTCTCTTGTCGTTCCAGCAATTTCCGTCACGATATTGCGGTTCTCACCGATAAAAGCATTTATAAGACTGCTCTTTCCAGCGTTAGGGCGACCGACAACGGCGAAACGGGGAATGCCTTCTTCAAGGATTTCGTCAGTGTCGCTTTTGAGTTTTGACACCACGATATCCAACAGGTCGCCCGTGCCGCTTCCAGAAACAGAACTGATACAGATAGGGTCACCAAGTCCTAACTTGTAGAACTCCGCCGCCGAGTATTGTTGATTGTTGTTGTCAACCTTGTTAACCACTACTATAACAGGCAGTTTTGTGCGTCGCAGGATTTGGGCAACATCCTCATCCCAGTCGGTAACACCTGTCTGCACGTCAACCATAAAGAGCACTATGTCAGCCTCTTCGGTGGCGATGATAACCTGTTTGCGTATTTCCTCCTCAAAAATATCATCAGACTTCACCACCCAGCCGCCGGTATCGACAACGGAAAACTCACGCCCGTTCCAGTCGCATTTTCCATATTGACGGTCACGGGTAGTACCCGCCGTGTCGCTCACTATGGCTTGACGCGTCTTTGTCAGTCTGTTGAAAAGTGTGGATTTCCCCACATTGGGCCGCCCCACTATTGCTACTAAATTTGCCATGTTTAATTTTTAATTTTAACTTCGTTGAAGTTGCTCACGCTCGGCATAACTCGAACAAGTTCGGCTCTGCTCTCGCTTAATCGCAACTTTGCGCAGCATTGTATCCGAAGTTTTCGAGTTCTCTTTTTGAGCTACGCCAGTCTTTATCGACTTTTACGAAGAGTTCGAGGAAAATGCTTTTGCCGAAGAAACGTTCAAGAGACTTTCTCGCCTCTGTTCCAATTCTTTTCAACGCATATCCGTTATGCCCTATGACGATACCTTTTTGCGATTCCCGTTCCACGTAAATCACCGCATTGATATGAATGTGCTTTTTGTCCTCTTTGAACGACTCCACGCTAACTTCAACAGAATAAGGTATCTCTTTATCGTAATACAGGAGTATTTTCTCGCGGATTATCTCACTCACGAAGAAACGTGCCGGCTTGTCGGTGAGCTGGTCTTTGTCGAAGAATGGGGGCGAGTCAGGCAGCAGTTCCTTGATGCGTTTGAGCAGGACATCCGTGCCGAACTTGTTCAATGCCGAAATAGGCAGTATCTCCGCCTTTGGCAACAGTCTATGCCATAGTTCCACGAGTTCACCCACTTTTTTCTCATCGCTCTCGTCAATCTTGTTGATAAGCAGGATAATGGGGATAGTCATTTTTCCTACTTTCTCAAGGAAGTCGGCGTTTTTCTCTGGGTTTTCCACCACATCGGTTACATACAGCAGAATATCCGCATCCTGAAGAGCAGACTCCGAGAAGGCGAGCATCGACTCCTGAAGCATATAGTTGGGTTTGAGTACACCAGGAGTATCAGAGAACACAATCTGCATATCATCGGTGTTTACGATACCCATGATACGGTGTCGTGTTGTCTGCGCCTTGAATGTGGCAATACTGATACGCTCACCAACGAGACGATTCATCAGTGTTGATTTTCCCACATTGGGATTGCCCACTATATTTACGAACCCAGCCTTGTGCATATAGTTATTTTGTCTTACGTATTTTAAATTAGTGTGCAAATATACAGAAAAAAACGACAATTATGCAAAATTTCATGGAACATACGCCCCGTTGGTGTGTTGGCCTCGATAAATCGGGCCCCTACAGTGGGTAAAGGCGTACAGTGGATAAAAACCGCTTATTACCTATACAGCGTAAAAGCTGCGTTACTTCCTTCGGCGTACTTTTCCGCTAACTTGATGATATATTCCGCATTTGCCCTGACGTTACTCTCGTTGCCGTCGTAGCCGTTCACGAGGACGAGTAAGTGGGTAGTGTTGATGTCTATTTTCGTGCGCTCGTTGTCGCTTGTCGGAGTTCCGACACCACCAATGGCATCACGGTAAACGGGAAGTCCAGCTATATTGAGCATGCCTCTGCCAATACCCTCGTATGGCTCACCCTCACGCCCTACACCTAATGTCAGGGTATCACCGTGAAATTTGTCGGCATCGAAACCGCCTATGCTGTACCCGTATGCGATACTTGCGAGGTTTATGAGGTCAACGAGAGTGTCTATTTGGTATAGGCTCTTTCCCTGTATCATCCTACGGATTAACGCTTCAGAAGCGGGGCGATACCTACTTGGGTCTTTGCCGCAAGCACGATATACCTTGCGTGTCGCCTCTATGCCAGAAATATGCTTTATCGTCTCTGTTGTGTATTCAGCTCTGTATTTTTTGCCCCATTCGTCTATCTCTGCCCACAGTTCAGCGTTATACTTGCTGTTGTGAACTTCCGCTTCTACGACAGCACCCACAAATCCAGGGCATACCGTCTCAATCTCTTGTGAAACAACCACTTTCATTTTCATATTTATATCTCCTTTTCACTCTTCACTCTTCATTCTTCACTCTTAACTCTTCCAGGAACTCTTCTTCGGTCATAATCTGTATTCCGAGTTTCTGAGCTTTCTGCAGTTTTGATGGACCCATGTTC
>JAJQAR010000256.1 GCA_021203705.1 Prevotella sp.
GAATATAGATTCTTCGTGGGCTTCCAATGATGATTATTCAACATGGTACAAGGGTACTGAAAATTACAGCAGCAATTGGTGCGCTTCTCCTTCATATTATAAGACCGCAGGTGAGGATGGCAAAATAGAGGGTTTGACCTATGTAAGTTTAAAGGAAAATCTTAATGAGATTTCATCTAATGGTACAACAGTATATTGCGCGGAGAATACTAACTCATCGGTTACAAGTAAGAGTTCACCGGCAATTACGAGTGTCTTGATAAAGGCTATGGCGTATGAAAAATCTAAAGATGCTGACGGAAATGATACTTATACTGGCATATCGTTAGTACGCTATAAAGGCATGCTTTTTACAAAAGAGGCATTTTTTAATACTATAATCTTGGATAAAGGTTTATGTTCAGATGCAACGGGTACACTCCTTACAAATGATAAATTAATGATGAGTGATGGAAGCATAACTGTTACAGAAGGAACAGAAGTTTATAAAGATGGTACAAAAGTAGAAGATACTTCGGATCTATTTAGTGATATTACAGGTTATTACTATTACGATGGAGGTTTGATGTATTATACCATTCCTATTAAGCATGTGAACACATCAGATGAAGTAGGTATCGGTACATACGGTGTTGTACGTAACTACCACTATGTTATTACGGTCAACTCATTGTCAAATCTTGGTAAGCCTATAAGCAACGAAGAAGACGAGATAATTCCAAGTGAGGAAGAAACAGAGACGTACTACTATGTACCTGCTAACATAAAAATTCTCTCTTGGAAGGAACTTACACAAGAAGAAAATCTCTAATTATTAATTATTCTTCTTAAAATCCAGTCGGGCGGAAGCGTCCGTCTGACTGGATTACAAAAAAGGACAGCCCCCTCTAACTCCCCCAATTGGGGAGAATATAGAGCGGCAAAAGGAAAAATGCAATGTCCGACACGTTCCGTAAACGGAAGACTAAGGACATGGAAAGATTTCGGTCTTTAAAATTAAAATTGAAAACTCATAATGGGCGAAAGTCCGTGACAAAATATAAAATGACAATATGATACAATCATATAAAATAGAACAGAAATTGTTGAAATATACGACACTTGTCAAAAGCGTGATAGTATGTTTTTTCATATTGTCATTGTGCGGCTGTTCGTTTGACGAGCCATGGGACAATATTGATGATAAAGTGTTTGATAGCGATGTAACTTATTTGGCTATCAGTCTTACATCCGATGGGGAACCATTGTTGATAAGCTCAGGTGGTGACAATGATGTAGCCAATGCACATTTCTACTTCTATGACTCCGATGGTAATTATGTAACACGTGGAGAGATAGATTTCGATACTAATATTTCAAGTAATATATTGGTGATATTAACAAATATAAAAGGGAAAAACTATCCTAAGTACGTTGTTACGGTATTGAATCAACCTGATGATTTTGAATATACCCCAAATCTTGCTGCTATGCAGGATATAGAGACTACGGGAGGTAGCTCGCCAGTGTATGACAACGGCAGTAATTTAGTGATGAGTACTTCAACTTATTATGCAGAAGGACGTAAATACAATTTCGTAACGGAAATGGTTGATAGTGACTTTGTTGAAGGACAGGTTCCTGAAGATTTGTCAAAGATAGAAGCGAAACTTACCATTCCCATTGAGCGTCTTGCCGCAAAGGTTACGGTGAAGCCAGGTGAGAGCTTGACAAGTTCAAGCGACAATATAACAATTTCAGAAGAAGACGGCACAACGCGTACTCTTTATAAGTTATCTGACGACCGTTATGTAGAACTGTTGGGTTGGAAAATCAATGCCGTTGCAAGAAAGTCATACATATTCAAGAATATAGATACAAGTTGGGATGATACTAACCTGTGGGTAGATTGGAACAGTGCTGACGAATATCGCTGCGATTGGGCCAAGTCGTTCAACTATGGCTTGACGGATTCCGCATATCCAGAATCTAATATTAAGGAAGGAAATGATAAAGCAAATACTCCAACGGAAGAAGCAAACTCAGAAACATGGTTAAATGATTATCTTGAATATGTCAACCTAAAAGATGAACTTATCTCAATATCAGACAGTACATACTGTCCGGAGAACACTAATACGGTAGGTGATGGCGGTGTGATACAGGTTGCCAATTCATCAGCTATAACGAGTGTGCTGATAAAGGCGAGGGCTTGTGATGCGGATGGCAATGCACTTGAACTTTCGGGCTATACTGATGGATTGATGTACTATAACATACCGATAAAGCATGTTAATCAGCCAGATCCAGATGACAATACATTGATAGAAGGTGAATATGGTGTTGTCCGCAGTTATCATTATACAATATCAATTAGCTCAATATCAAGTCTCGGTTCACCGATTACTGACGAGGACGAGGTTATCATACCGTCTGACACTGATTACAACTTGTCTTTCACTATAACATCCCTTCCATGGAAGTTATTTGATGAGACTGTTGATTATACCAAACAGTTGGGTGGTGATTATATAGATATAACAGGAAGTAACAGTGGCTATGCGGATGCCTCCACAATTCCATGGTCTGTAACAGAGATTGATTTCTCAATTTCTGAATAAGACTTTAATCCGATTATAAAAAGTAGAAAAAACGATAAACTATGAATATAAAGTCAATACTAAGAACAGCAGCGACAAGTCTGCTGACGGCTGCTATAAGTTGCATGGTATTATGCGCCTGTGACAGCGTGATTTACGATGGAGAGGGCGACTGTTCAGTTAACTACAAGGTGAAGTTCTGTTATGACTACAACATGAAGTATGCTGATGCCTTTGCCCATGAAGTCAGTTCTGTTACTCTGTACATGATAGACGGGGTGGGCAACATAGTTTGGCAGAAAACAGAGACGGGTGATGCACTTTCCGTTGATGGCTATACAATGGATGTTGACATCGAGCCTGGTACGTACAGTATGCTTGCATGGTGCGGCACGACTGACAAAGGCTCATTCACGATACCTTCGGCAAATGTTTATACAGGTCTGACATGCACGCTCAACCGCAATTATGATGCCAATGGAGCAGCATATATCGACACTGATATCGACAAGCTTTATCATGGGTATGTGGCAAATCAGGAGTTCACCAACAAGCCAGGCACACACGAATATACCATGCCGTTGGTTAAGAACACTAATAGTATCAGGGTGGTGTTGCAGCAGCTTTCCGCAGAGACGATAGACGCAAGCAAGTTCACTTTTAAAATAACCGACAGCAACGGAAAGATGGATTGGGACAACAACCTGATTGCAGACGAGCAACTTACTTACTATGCTTGGCATTCTGGCATTGGTGAGGCGGGTGTAGGGGATGATACCAGCACAGATTATGAGGCAGTGCTCGCAGAACTGACCACAGCCCGTTTGGTGGTAGGTCAAGACACTCGTCTTACCGTCACTAACAATGATACAGGAGAAACGGTTTTCTCTATACCGTTGATAGAATATGCGCTGATGATAAAGGACTTCTATAATGGTGGCATGGACGACCAGGAGTTCCTCGACCGTCAGGATGAGTACGATATGGTGTTCTTCCTTTCAGAAGGTTCTGAATGGATGAACTCATACATCTATATCAACTCGTGGAAGGTCATGCTTCAAAATAGTGACTTGTAATATAAAGGAGAACAACTATGGGTAAGAATACCATACTCTATATTTTCAGCAAAGCTAAGAGACCAGTTTGGAACTCTTTGCCAATTTTATTGCTCTGTCTGTCAGCAGCCATATTGTCTTTTTCTTTCGCTTCTTGCTCAAATGATGATCTTGACGAAACAGACTTGCAGTATAATCTGAATAACGTTTCGCAAGTGCCATTGAATTTCAAACTTTCTGCTACACGAAGTATATCAGGAGAAGGTTATGTAGATGCCACAACTAATGAGAACAATATAAGCAGTTACAGGATATATTTCTTCAACAGTGAAGATGATACGTATATCACTGCATTTTACCCAGATTCAATCTCCACTTCAGATACTGTCACATATAATGTATCAGGAATGCTGCGCAAGACTTTTGTGGATTCATTATCTACAATATATAATAACAAATTCAACATTGTGGTTATTGGAAACTGGGAAGCATATCCGGAAGAAAGTGATTTTATTCAAGGTACGACAACTATAGAGAATTTATGTAAGGGAGAAGTGGGATCTTCATCTGATTATGCAAAGTTTACTTGTCCGAATCCAGACTCTTTTGAATTAAACGACGTATCAATACCTGTTTATGGAGTTCATTCATATACGGATGTTTCTTTTGGTCAGAATACAACATTAGTTGATAGTATTACAATGTTGAAAGCCATGGCAAAGGTGGAGGTTGTGGACAGTACTATATCCACCAGAAATTTATATTATCCGAATATAAAATCCGCGAAGATAATCCATTACAACGCAAAAGGGTATTGCGCACCTTCTGGCGTAAATTCAGAAAATGATTTGGATGAGGATGGCTACACGATAACGGTGAACCTCATAGATGATGCCAATGATATCCAAGTGGCAGAGACTGATACCTTAGATATGTTTTATGATGAGGTAAACGACAAGTGGATAGCCTACGTTCCTGAATATTCCAATACGGGAGATGGTGTGGATAAATGCTTAATAGAGATTATTGCGGAATGTGTTGGTGATAAGGATGGTGATGTTGAGAACGATTATGACTATACCGACTACCTTTCAAATCCATATAAATTGTATTTCTGCAAATATGATGAAGATGGCGATATTATATCAGATTCTGATTACGACCTAAAACGTAACCATCTGTACCGTTTTAGTGTGAGATTTCCGAAAATTTATATGTTGGAAGGAGGAAATGTTTCAGCTGAAGAATGGCACAGCAAAAAAAGATAGCGGCATTTACATAATGAATGGAAAGTAGATAATGCGATAATTTATGAATATATGAAGATAAAACGAATCATTATAAAAATATTGCCAACAGCAATATTAATCTCGCTTGTTGCTGTTGTTTCATTCATTTTCATCTATTT
>JAJQAR010000004.1 GCA_021203705.1 Prevotella sp.
TTGAAAATAATCGTATGGATGTTTTTTACGTTCAGCAGCATTTCTATTACCACTATATTTCTTTTCATATTTATAGCGAAGGTTATTTTTTAATAGAATATCATCACCATTAACAATATAACCACAATATACAACAGGGTTGTTGTTATATTTGACGTATGTTGCAAGATAATCCTGATTGCGCACTACCATATCACAATCAATAAACAGCAGCCATTCATATTTAGATGTCTTTGCCAAAAAATTGCGGATGGCAGCCCTTCCGCTATTGAAACCTCTTATGATGTAACGGCAATTGGAGATATTGTTTATTTCATTGTTTTTTTCAATAATACTTTTATCGGTAGAGCCATCATCGCCAACGATAATCTCATATTTGAAATTATTATTGTTCGTTGCGATAAGTTCAGCCTGCTGCTGCAACGTCCTGACAAGTTCTGCACACAGTCCGTTGTAACAAGGAATAAGTATGGATAGAGTGTTTATCAATATAGTATTTGCGGTTTTACAAAATTAAAACGATAAAAAGTTATTTTTTATTTCCGAGATATTCCGCCAACTTTTTCACTGCTCTTGCTCTGTGGGAAATGGTATTCTTTATATCATTGCCAAGTTCAGCGAATGTCTTATCGTAGCCATCAGGCTGGAATATAGGATCGTAACCGAAGCCCTCACTGCCTTTTCGCTCATAGATAATCTCACCTTCAACAGCCCCTTCAAACAATTCAGTGTGAGGTGTCTCACCTTCTAAAATAAGAGAAATGACAGTTCTGAATCTTGCCTTACGGTTTGGGTTGTCGCCTAATTTGGCAAGCAGTTTTGCCATGTTCGCCTCGCTGTCGTGCCCTACTCCACCAGCATATCGTGCCGAATAAACACCTGGCTCACCACCGAGGGAATCTACCTCAAGTCCGGTATCGTCGGCAAAGCAACTTAGATGGTAATTGTCATATACATATTGTGCCTTTTGCATGGCGTTACCTTCCAATGTTCCAGATGTTTCAGGAATATCAACATGGCAACCGATATCGGCAAGAGATAATATCTCATAGTCAGATCCGAGAATATCCCTTATCTCCGACAGTTTGTGCATATTGTTTGTAGCGAATACTATTCTCATTGTTTTTCTACCCTATTTATTATTATACAGTTTATTGGCTTTATCTTTCTTATTCAGCCTTACCTTAATCGCATCAAATCCCTCACCGTATGTGCCGATAACACTGCTTTGACTGACGAAGGCATTTGGATCTATCATCTTTATAAGGCGGAAGATCTGCACGCTCTCACGCTTCATAACTATGATACAAAGTACCTTTACCGGACTGCCTGTAAACCAACCGTGTCCGTCGAGGATGGTAATTCCGCGCTCCATCTCCGTGCCAATGGCGTATGCTATCTCCTGATATTTCTTAGAGAAAATCAGGAACTGCACAGACGTTCTGCGGACATTCATCACATAATCGAGAGTGAAACACTCTATTCCCATTGTACACAGACCGAACACTATCTTGTGGCAACGCTGTATGGTATCACCGAAAACAGGAATGAAAAGACAGCTTCCGATGATAAGCAGGTCAACGCCTATCAGCACCTGCCCTAATGAGAAATTGTGGTATTTGTTTATTACCGCAGCCACGATGTCGGTGCCTCCCGTGCTGCCGTTATGCAGGAAAACGACAGCAAGTCCTGTTCCCGTGATTACGCAACCGATGATAAGCGACATAAATTCCTGTCCCTCGCCTAACAGTTGGATGAAATGTCCTTGTGAATCGGTAACCACTTTCTGTGCAGCCCACAGCATTACCGACAGTGCGAGAATGGCATATATGGTCTTTGTCATGAACTTCAAGCCGAGAACCTTGAGAGCCACAATGAGCAATACCATGTTTATAACAAAATAAGTGTATTCAAGTGGTATTTTTGTGGCATAGAAGATAATGGCAGAAAGACCTGTTACACCACCTGTTACAATCTCGTATGGCAGGAGAAAAACTGTCCACCCGAAGGTGTAGAGCATCAGTCCAAGGGTTATGAACAAGTAATCTCTTACTTCATTGAGCAGGAGTTTCCGGTTTATATTTACTGGTTTCATTGTTTAAGTTTGTAAGTGAGGTGTTATTTTACCACTAAGTTCACTATCCTCTTGGGTACGATAATTACCTTTACCACCTGTTTTCCATCAAGATATTTTGCCGATTTCTCATCGTTCAATACCGCATTCTCAATCGTCTTGTTGTCTGCGTCAACAGGGAACTCCATCTGGAAACGTGCCTTGCCATTGAATGATACCGTCAACTGCATTTTACTTTCCACAAGGTATTGCTCGTCGTATTCGGGCCATTGAGCGTCGCAAACTGTCGTATCGTTGCCCAAAGCGTGCCACAGCTCTTCTGCGATATGTGGGGCAAACGGTGCGATAAGTACTACGATATCTTGCAATAATGCCTTGTTATGGCACTTCAATTGAGTAAGCTCGTTCACGCAGATCATGAAAGCGGCAATTGATGTGTTATAACTGAAATTCTCTATGTCGTATGATACTTTCTTAATCAGTTTGTGGACAGATTTCAGTTGCTCTGGTGTTGCCGGTTCATCATTAACCTGCAATTTGTCGTCCTTGCCGTAGAACAATGCCCAGAATTTTCTCAGGAAGCGATGGCAACCGTCTATACCGTTGGTGTCCCAAGGCTTGCTCTGCTCCACCGGTCCGAGAAACATCTCGTAAAGCCGCAATGTGTCAGCTCCGTATTTCTCTACAATCATATCTGGATTTACCACATTGTACATTGACTTTGACATCTTCTCCACAGCCCAACCGCAGATATATTTGCCATCTTCAAGAATAAACTCCGCATTCTCATATTCAGGTCTCCATGCCTTGAAAGTATCCAAGTCGAGAACATCGCCATGTACCATATTCACGTCAACGTGTATAGGGGTAACATCATATTTGTCCTTGAGATTAAGCGATACGAAGGTGTTGCTGTCTTTTATACGGTAAACGAAATTGCTGCGACCTTGTATCATACCCTGGTTGACAAGTTTTTTGAAAGGCTCTTCAACTATTGATATGCCAATATCGTGCAGGAACTTGTTCCAGAAACGTGAATATATAAGATGACCGGTGGCATGTTCGGTGCCGCCGACATATAAATCGACATTCTGCCAATATTCGTCAATATCCTTGGCAACGAGACATTCATCATCGTGTGGATCCATATAGCGCAGATAATAGGCGGAGGAACCCGCAAATCCCGGCATTGTGTTCAGTTCGAGTGGGAACACTTTGATGTTGTCTATCTTCGTGTTCTCAACAACACAGTTGTTCTCCGTGTCCCAAGCCCATACCTTAGCGTGTCCGAGGGGTGGCTCACCCGTCTCAGTAGGTTTGTATTCGTCAATGTCAGGAAGTTCCAAAGGCAACTTGTATTCGGGTATCATGTATGGCATATTGTCCTTGTAATAAACAGGGAACGGCTCTCCCCAATATCTCTGTCGCGAGAATATGGCATCACGGAGACGGTAGTTGACTTTCACCCTTCCCAAATTATGCTCCTTTACATATTTCTTTGTGGCGGCAATGGCCTCCTTCACGGTGAGACCGTTGAGAACCAAACCAGAAGCCCCCTCTTTTGGACTATTACAAACGATACCCTCTTTTGCATCATAGCTTTCCTCACTTACGTCGGCTCCTTCGATAAGAGGGATGATAGGGAGGTTGAAATGCTTTGCGAAAGCATAGTCGCGGGAGTCGTGTGCCGGCACTGCCATTATCGCTCCTGTACCATAACCGGCAAGAACATAATCACTGATCCAAATAGGTATCTCGTCGTTAGTGAATGGGTTGATGGCATAACTGCCGGTGAAAACACCACTCACACGGCGGTCGGAAATTCTCTCCCTCTCTGTTCTCTTTTTCGTCGCTGCAAGATATTCATCAACGGCTGAATGTTGCTCTGGTGTCGTTACTTGTGCCACGTACTCGCTTTCGGGGGCAAGCACCATGAAAGTAACTCCGAACATCGTGTCGGCACGAGTGGTGAAAATGGTGAACTTCGCATCGCTGGATTTTACGGAGAACACTACTTCCGTACCTTCTGAGCGGCCTATCCAGTTTCTTTGTGTTTCTTTCAGGGAGTCGGTCCAGTCTATTGTGTCCAAACCATCGAGGAGACGCTGTGCGTATGCACTGACACGCAAGCACCACTGGCGCATTTTCTTCTGCACAACGGGATAGCCTCCACGCTCACTGACACCATCTACCACCTCATCGTTGGCAAGCACGGTACCGAGTTGCGGACACCAGTTTACCATAGTCTCCCCAAGATAAGCAATGCGATAGTTCATCAGTGTTTCCTGCTTCTGTTTCTCATTCATTGCATTCCACTCATCGACAGTGAATTTGATTTCCTTGCTCTGTGCCACATCAAGACCTTCTGTGCCACATTTTTCAAAATGCTTAATCAGTTGCTCTATTGGTTGTGCTTTTTTGGAAACATTGCAATAATAGCTTTTGAACATTTTTTGGAAAGCCCATTGTGTCCACTTGTAATAGCCTGGATCGCATGTGCGCACTTCCCTATCCCAGTCGAAAGAGAAACCAATCTTATCCAACTGTTCACGGTATCTGTTGATGTTGTTCACCGTTGTTATGGCAGGATGCTGCCCTGTCTGTATGGCATACTGTTCTGCTGGCAGTCCGTAGGCATCGTAACCCATAGGATTGAGCACGTTGAAACCTTTCAGACGTTTATATCGGGCGTAGATGTCAGATGCTATATAACCTAAAGGATGACCTACATGAAGTCCTGCTCCCGAAGGATAAGGGAACATGTTGAGTACGTAGAACTTTTTTTTGTTCTTGTCTTCGGCAACCTTGTAGGTGTTTTTCTCAACCCACTCTTTTTGCCATCTCTTCTCAATATCCGTAAAGTTATATTCCATCTGGTTGAAAATATGTTTTCTTACTATTAAGTATCTTTATATCAAGG
>JAJQAR010000073.1 GCA_021203705.1 Prevotella sp.
CTTAATATACAGCGTTTTAGAAATTTAAAGGTAATGTTTTCTTTGCAAGTTTCTTTGCAAGTTTAAAAGTTTTGTTTGCAAGTTTGCAAACATGGAAAAGAAACGGCAAAGAAACTAAATACTTGATATACAGCTTTTTAAAAATTTTCTGATAATGTTTTCTTTGCAAGTTTCTTTGCAACTTTAAAAGTTTTGTTTGCAACTTGCAAACTGGAAAAGAAACGGCAAACAGAAAGCCCTCCATACAGGGGAAGGTATGGAAGGGCTTTATGGTAAATTTAGAGTTTTTTCTAAAATGCTTTCTTAAACCGGTTCATGAAGTCATCCACCATGGCTTTGGTCAGACACAATGCAGGGAGGAGACGGATGATGTTAGTGGAGGCACAGCCAGTGAAACAATGCTGTTTGAAAAGGAGGTTGTTGCGCACTTCCTTATACGGCATATCAAGGTCGATACCAACCATCAAGCCACGTCCGCGCACGTCAGTAATATGCGGTTGTGTCAACTTATATTCATTAAGGCAGGAAATAAGATATTCTCCTGTCGTGCGGGCATTCTCCACAAGGTTCTCCTCTTCCATAACATCAAGGACAGCCAAGGCAGCAGAGCAGGCAAGGTGGTTGCCACCGAAGGTAGTACCCAGTTGACCATATTCCGGTTTGAAGTCAGGCGATATGAGAACGGCACCCATAGGGAGACCGTCGGCGATACCCTTTGCGACGGAAATCAAGTCAGGACGAATGTCAAGCCACTGGTGCGCAAAGAACTTACCCGTTCTGCCGTAGCCGCACTGTATCTCATCACAGATAAGGATTGTGCCGTATTTTCTGCAAGCAGCCTGCAAGCCCTGTGCAAACTCCTTTGTGGCAAGACGGATGCCCCCGACACCCTGCACACATTCTATTATACAAGCGCAGACATCACCTTTGGCAAGTTCTGCCTCCCAAGCCGCAAGGTCGTTGAGGGGAAGATAAGTACAGTGGTTGTTGGCATTGATAGGAGCGATAATCTTCGGGTTGTTTGTTATCTCAACAGCCAATGACGTGCGCCCATGGAACGCCTTCTCAGCCGACAAGACACGAGTCCTGCCAGTCTTGAACGAGGCAAGTTTCAAGCAGTTCTCATTCGCCTCTGCCCCACTGTTCACAAGAAACAACTGGTAATCATCGTAACCGCAGACTTTACCGAGGCGTGCAGCCAGCTCACGCTGCAAGGTGTTTATGACAGAATTGCTGTAAAAGCCCAACGTGCTGAGTTGTTCGCTCACCTTCTTCACATAATGCGGATGGCAATGCCCTATGCTTATTACAGCATGACCGCCGTAAAGGTCAAGATATTCCTGCCCTTTATCATCATATACGTAACATCCACTGCCCTTGACAATATTTAAGTCAAAGAGGGGGAAAACATCATAAAGTTTCATATTGCCTTGTTTTATTTTTTCAATTTTTAAAATGCGGAGGCCTTTAACATGAGCCCTGTTGTCTCGTCGAGACCGAACATGATGTTCATGTTCTGCACAGCCTGTCCCACAGCCCCTTTGAGGAGGTTGTCGATGCAAGAGGTGATAAGCAACTTGTTGCCATATTTCTCACAATGCACGACACATTTGTTTGTATTCACCACCTGTTTTAGGTCAACAGCCTTGTCAACATAATGAGTGAACGCAGCATCCTTATAGAACGCCTTGTAGCCAACGATGATATCCTCAATGGCTTTATCAGTCTTTATGACAGAGGTGGCGAAGATGCCACGTGCGAAATCACCACGGTAAGGAATAAAATCAATATCCACATTCAAAAAGCCCTGCACCTGTCTGATGCTCTGTTTTATTTCAGGCACATGCTGGTGCTGGAAAGGCTTGTAAATACTGATATTGTTATTTCTCCAACTGAAATGTGTGGTAGCACCCGGTTTCTGTCCTGCCCCTGTACTTCCCGTTATGGCGTTCACCGCGACATCATCTTTTATAAGGTGCATATTTGCTGCTGGCAAAAGGGCTAATTGTATGCACGTGGCGAAACAACCAGGGTTGGCGACATGCCTGGCGTTGGCGATACGCCCCTTGTTTATCTCCGGCAGACCATAGACGAAATCGTTGCCCTCTGCCTCCAAACGGAAGTCCTGCGCAAGGTCGATAATCCTCACGTCGGCAGGAACGGTATGTTCTTTGAGGAACTGCTCACTCTTTCCGTGACCGAAACAGAAGAACAGCACATCCACCTTATCAAACGGCAGTTCGTCGGTAAAGCGTAAGTCGGTATCACCATAAAGACCCTCGTGAACATCAGCAATGAGGTTGCCCGCATTGCTCTCACTGTTCACGAAAACTATCTCCACCTGGGGATGGTTAACGAGAAGGCGTATCAGTTCACCGCCTGTATAGCCTGCACCACCTAAAATTCCTACCTTTACCATGGATGCCCTATCTCTCCTCATCCTTATGAATTCCGTAATATACCCTCAACGGCGTACTGAGAACCTTGATGAAACCCTTTGCCTCGTCAGCAGTCCAGCCACGCTGCATCTCACCATACTCACCGAGCTTAGACTTGAGAAGGTCATCTGCAGAGTCAACACCCACAACCTCGAAACCGAGAGGGCGCAGTTTGAGAATTACCGTACCGTTGACGTTTCTCTGACTGCTTAAAAGCATTGCCTCGATGTCCGGCATAACAGGCTCAAGATACTGACTCTCGTGCAGGAACATACCGTACCAGTTTGCCACCTGATCCTTCCAGTACTGCTGCCACTTGCTAAGAGTGTATTTCTCTAATGTGCGGTGAGCCTCGATAATCAGTTTTGGGGCGGCGGCCTCGAAGCCGACACGTCCCTTAATACCTATAATAGTATCACCGACATTGCAGTCGCGCCCGATGCCATAGGCAGCTCCAAGAGATTCTATCTGCTGTATCGCCTTCACCTTATCATCAAATTTCTCACCGTTGACAGCAACTATCTCACCCTTGCAGAACTCAATTCTCATCTCGCTCTCCTCCTGACGGGTAACATGCTTTAGATAAGCAGATTCAGGAAGTCCCTGTGCGGAGTCCAAAATCTCACCGCCGCAGATACTCGTACCCCAGATACCCACATTATAAGAATATTTCAGTTTGGTGAAGTCAGCGAAGAACCCATGCTCGTTGAGATAGTCAACCTCCTCCTTACGGGAGAGTGCTTTATCACGAGTCAGCGTGATAATCTCCACGCCAGGAGCCATGACAAGGAATGTCATGTCAAAACGGATCTGATCGTTGCCGGCACCCGTAGAGCCGTGAGCGATAGCATCAGCCCCGATCTCCTTGGCATATCGTGCTATGGCGATAGCCTGGAAGATACGCTCCGAAGACACGGAGATAGGGTAACAGTTGTTGCGCAGCACGTTACCAAAGATCATGTATTTCAAACTCTTGGTGTAATACTCCTGTGTAACGTCGAGGGTAACATACTGTTTTGCCCCCAACTTATAAGCGTTCTCCTCGTTGGTTTTCAACTGCTCAGCACTGAAACCGCCAGTGTTGGCACAAGCCGCATACACCTCATAATCCATGTCGTGAGACAGTTTCATAACAGTATAGGAGGTGTCCAAACCACCTGAAAACGCCACTACTACTTTCTTTTTGTCAGCCATAACTATTTCATTGTTTTTATTCTATCCATAACATCTTTATCCAACACTATCGGTGTAGACTCACCAATGTGATTATCAGGGTCGTAGAGCATTGCCGTACAGATGCAATACCTGCGCTCGGTACGTTTGAGTACATCGAAGTTCACACATCCCTCACAACCGCGCCAGAAAGCCTCATCATCAGTGAGGTCAGCAAAGGTAACGGGAAGATACCCCAAATGCGTGTTCATCTTCATGACGGCAGAGCCGCTGGTAAGACTGAAAATCTTGGCTTCGGGCCAGCGGGTGCGTGCAAGGGTGAAAGTGATGTCCTTTATCCTCTTTGCCACGCCCAATCCACGAAAGTCAGGGTGCACGATAAGTCCCGAAGTGGTAACATAATGCTTATTGCCCCACGTCTCAATGTAACTAAAACCGGCGAATCTGTCGCCACACAGGGCGATCACGGCTTTCGCCTCTTTCATCTTGGTAGCCAAATACTCATGAGTGCGCTTTGCGATACCCGTGCCGCGCACCTTAGCGGCAGCCGCCATAGTTTCAAGAATGGTGTCCACATACTTCTCATGCGATGCGTCCGCCACCATCACTCTAATTTCTTCCATTTCCATTGGTATGTTTTCAAGGGAAATCACCTGATATCAGGAATGACCTCCCTTAGTTCTGAAATGACATCTTCATAATCAATGCCCTCCTTAATGACAATGAATATGGTGTCATCACCTGCTATCGTTCCTATTATCGTATGCAGTACACTACTGCTGTCGATATTATAAGCCAGACTGCTGGCATAGCCGGGGCGCGTCTTGATAACCCCGATGTTAGCAGAGAAATTTATCGACAAGAAGCCAGACGTAAGCATCATTTCCGAAGCCCGCTTAGGACTAGACACACGTTTGTACATAGTCTCATTGGGCAGGACATAAAAATACTTACCTCCTAAATTAGTAGCTTTCGCCACCTTGAGCTGTTTCATGTCGCGACTTAGCGTAGCTTGCGTAACCCTATGGCCCTCTTTCTCAAGAGCTTTCAGTACGTCGTCCTGGCAACTTAATTCCTTACTGGATATAAGCATACGCAGAGTTTTGAGTCTGTCGTTCTTAGATTTCATGGCTGTATATTTATGCGTTTTGGACTGCAAAAGTATGTATTTTTATGCAGGTAAGCAAGATAATATGCAAGAATTTGCATATTTATGGTAATATAAATGGAATTTCATGCAAAAAATTTACGGGATTACGACAAATCAGTCATAATCCCGCAATTTGGAGTAATTACATTTACGCTATTTTTTAGCTTCTGTTGCCTCCGAATATGCGGAGCAGATAGAGGAACAGGTTGATGAAGTCGAGGTATAAGCT
>JAJQAR010000111.1 GCA_021203705.1 Prevotella sp.
ACATACAACACATTCCCATATAATTTAATTTCTTTTGGTTTATCAGTATAATTATTGTATTTTTGCACGCAATTAACAGTAAAAAATAAGAAAATGATAACGGTTACCAATCTTGCGATACAGTTCGGGAAAAGGGTTTTATACAAAGACGTGAACATCAAGTTCACGAGTGGAAACATCTATGGCGTGATAGGCGCCAACGGTGCGGGCAAGTCAACGCTGCTGAAAGCCATCAGCGGCGAGTTGGAGCCCAACAAGGGCACTGTGGAGCTCGGTGTAGGAGAACGCCTTTCAGTGTTGGAGCAAGACCACTTCAAATTTGATGAATACAGTGTTCTCGATACCGTGTTGATGGGACATCAGCCGTTATGGAACAATATGAAGGAGCGTGAGGCACTCTATATGAAGGCAGATTTCAGTGACGAGGACGGCAACAGGGTTGCTGAACTTGAGGAGAAGTTTGCCGAGATGGGCGGTTGGAATGCCGAGAGCGATGCCGCGCAGATGCTGTCGAATTTAGGTATCAAAGAGGATATGCACTATAAGCAGATGGCTGAACTGTCGAACAACGAGAAAGTGCGAGTGATGTTAGCAAAGGCATTGTTCGGCAATCCAGACAACCTGTTGCTCGATGAGCCGACAAATGACCTTGACCTCGACACCGTGCAGTGGCTTGAGGAATATTTAAGTAATGTGGAGCAGACCGTTCTCGTAGTGAGCCACGACCGACATTTCTTAGATGCTGTAAGTACACAGACAGTAGATATCGACTTCGGGAAGATTACGGTATTCGCAGGCAACTACTCGTTCTGGTACCAGAGTTCACAGTTGGCATTGCGCCAGGCACAAAACCAGCGTCAGAAGGCTGAGGAGAAACGCAAGGAGTTGGAGGAGTTCATCCGCCGTTTCTCTGCCAATGTAGCCAAGAGCAAGCAGACAACAAGTAGGAAAAAGATGTTGGCAAAACTGAATGTAGAGGAGATACGCCCGTCGTCCCGTAAATATCCAGGCATTATATTCTCTATGGAGCGAGAGCCAGGCAACCAGATTCTTGAAGTTGAGGGGCTGAAAGCAGTGGATGCCGATGGTACGGTATTGTTCGACAATGTGAACTTCAATATAGAGAAAGGTCAGAAAGTGGTATTTTTAAGTCATACTCCGAAAGCGATGACCGCCCTGTTTGAGATAATCAACGGCAACAGGACCGCCGAAGCTGGCACATATAAGTGGGGAGTCACGATAACCACAGCCTACCTGCCTTTGGACAACACGGCATTCTTCAACAGTGAGTTGAACCTTGTTGACTGGCTCAGTCAGTTTGGTCCAGGCAACGAGGTTGTTATGAAAGGTTTCCTGGGCAGGATGCTTTTCAGTGGTGAGGAGGTGCTGAAAAAGGTCAACGTACTTAGCGGTGGTGAGAAAATGCGCTGTATGATAGCACGTATGCAACTCAAGAACGCCAACTGCCTTATCCTCGACACCCCTACCAACCACCTTGACCTTGAGAGTATTCAGGCGTTCAACAACAACCTCATCGGATTCAAAGGAAACATTCTTTTCAGCAGCCACGACCATGAGTTCATCCAGACCGTTGCCGACCGTATCATAGAACTCACTCCAAAGGGTACTATAGACAAGTTAATGCAGTATGACGACTACATCTATGACGAGCAATTGAAGGAGCAGCGTGCGAAAATGTATGAATAAATGTCATTAAAACACGTTCTGGCAAGATTTTTGCTGTAACATTTTCAGTTAACAAGGTTAGTTATAAAACCATTAAAAACAAAGAACATCATGAAAGAGAATGAGGAAATAAAGAATGAGCAACTTGATGACTCATTGAAGGATACTGCAAAAACAGACAACCAACAGGACAACACTCAGACTGAAAATGAGGAAACGTCTTCTGAAAAAACAGAGGAAGGCGACAACATAGAGGAGGAGAAAGACCCGTTGGCAGAGGCTCTGCAAGAGATAGAATCCCTCAAGGACAAGTACCTGCGCTCCGTTGCCGAATTTGACAACTACCGCAAGCGTACACTCAAGGAGAAGACAGAACTGATACTGAACGGTTCGGAGAAGGCTGTCGTGGCCTTCCTCCCCGTTATTGACGACATGGAACGTGCCATCGATAACGCCGCGAAGACAGAGGACATCGAGGTGCTGAAAGAAGGCATGCAACTTATCTATCATAAGATGAACAAAGTGATGGAGAGTCTTGGTGTGAAGAAAATGAACACAGAGAACGCCGATTTCGACACTGATTTCCATGAGGCTATCGCAATGGTACCTGGTGTGGAGGATGACAAGAAAGGTAAAATTCTTGACTGTGTCCAGACCGGTTACCTGCTGAACGATAAGGTGATAAGGCACGCAAAAGTGGCTGTGGGACAATAAAAACTGAATGTTATGGCAAAAAGAGACTATTATGAGGTTTTAGGCGTTGACAAGACGGCCTCTGAGGACGACATAAAGAAGGCATACCGCAAGATTGCGATCAAGTACCATCCTGACCGCAACCCTGGCGATAAAGAGGCTGAGGAGAAGTTCAAGGAGGCTGCCGAGGCGTATGACGTGTTGCATGACCCACAGAAACGACAGCAGTACGACCAGTTCGGTTTTGACGGTCCTGCCGGTGCCGGTGGTTTCGGAGGCTTCCAAACCTCCGGCGGTTTCAGCATGGATGATATCTTCTCCATGTTCGGTGACGTGTTCGGGGGCAGGGGCTTCAGTGGCGGCGGCTTCAGTGGTTTTGGCGGTAGTGGCGGTGGCAGTGGTCGTCGTACTGCCCAGCACAAGGGCTCGGACCTTCGTCTGAAAGTCCGGCTCACTTTGCAGGAGATTGCCACTGGCGTTAAGAAGAAATTTAAGGTCAAGAGAGATGTCGCCTGTCCTGAGTGTCACGGCAGTGGTGCTGAGAATGGCAGTTCCCGTGAGACATGTCCTACTTGTCATGGGCGTGGCGTGGTAACACGCAGCACACAGAGCCTGTTCGGTATTATGCAGACACAGACCGTATGTCCTACCTGCGGCGGTGAGGGCGAGGTTATAAAGAATAAATGCCACAAATGCGGTGGCTCTGGTGTCGTAAAGGCAGAGGAGGTCGTTGAAGTGAACATCCCCGCTGGTGTTGCCGAAGGCATTATAATAAATGTTCCCGGCAAGGGAAACATGGGAATGCACAACGGTGTTCCAGGAGACATTCAGGTGTATATAGAGGAAGAGCCTAACGACACTTTCGTGCGTGATGAGAATGACCTTATATATAATCTGCTGCTCGACTTCCCTACGGCTGCGTTGGGTGGTTCCGCCGAGATACCGACAATAGATGGCGGTAAAGTGAGGATAAAGATTGAGCCTGGCACTCAACCGGGCAAGGCACTCCGTTTGCGTGGCAAGGGCCTGCCTGCCTTAAAAGGTTATGGCAGAGGAACGGGCGACATGGTGGTGAATATCAGCGTGTATGTGCCAAAGACTTTGAGCCAGCAGGAAAAGAGGGCTTTGGAGGAGATGCGTGAAAGCGATAATTTCAAGGGAGATATCGCCACGAAGCGCACGATATTCCAGAAGTTCAGGAACTATTTCAACTGATATAAAATTTAGGATAATGGCTGTCCTTTAATACATAGAGCCAAAGACTATTATTGTCTTGGCTCTTTTTATTTTATAAATGTAAAAATGAATTACAAAGAAACTGTACAATACTTGTACGACAGTGTGCCGATGTTCCAGAATGTGGGTTCAAGCGCATACAAGGAAGGTCTGCACAACACGCTCGTCTTAGATGAGCATTTCGGGCATCCCCACGAGTATTATAAGACGATACATATCGCCGGTACCAACGGCAAAGGCTCATGTGCACATCTTTTAGCCGCGATACTGCAGCTCTCCGGTTACAATGTGGGGCTATACACATCTCCTCACTTACAAGATTTCCGTGAGCGCATAAGGGTTAACGGCAAGTGTATAAGCGAGAAATATGTAGTGGATTTCGTGAAGAATGAGCGCAACTTCTTTAAGCCTTTGCACCCCAGTTTTTTTGAACTCACCACAGCGTTGGCTTTCAAATATTTCGCCGATCAGGAGATTGACATCGCCGTGATTGAAGTGGGCTTAGGCGGCAGACTCGACTGCACCAACATCATCACCCCTATCCTGTCAGTTATAACGAACATCAGTTACGACCATACTCAATTCTTAGGCGATACATTGGCGAAAATAGCCGGCGAGAAAGCGGGGATTATAAAGCATGGTGTGCCTGTGGTAATCGGTGAGGCGACAGAGGAGACAAGACCAGTATTTGTTATGAAAGCACGACTGGAAGATGCCCCCATTGTTTTCGCGGAGGATGAGGAAGAGGTTGTTTCATGCAAGTCATTGCCTGATGGCGGCTTTGAATATGAAACGCATGACTTTGGTGTGATTGACGGTGGACTTGGAGGAAGCTATCAGGAAAAGAACACCAACACGGTGCTTTGTGCTGTAAAGAAGCTAAAAGAACTGGGCATTAATATTGACAATAAGAATGTACAAATTGGCATGATGAATGTCGCGGAACTCACAGGCTTGCTCGGAAGGTGGCAGATAGTACACGACGACCCCACCGTAGTCTGCGACACCGGGCATAATGTCGGCGGCTGGGAATATATCTCAGCCCAATTGGAAGAACAACTGAAAGAAAAGCGTTGCAAGACTATGCGCATAGTTTTCGGCATGGTGGATGACAAAGACTATAAAGCGGTTATGAAGATGCTGCCTAAGAAAGCCGTCATATACCTTACAAAAGCGAAGTCGAAACGGGCTTTGGATGAGCAGATACTGCTTGAAGAAGGCAAAAAATTAGGTTTGGATGTAACGGCTTTTCCTGACGTGAAAACAGCATACGAGAAGGCAATGAAAGACTCTAACAAGCAGGATTTTGTATTTGTTGGAGGCAGCAGTTACATCGTTGCAGATTTCCTAAACACTATGT
>JAJQAR010000238.1 GCA_021203705.1 Prevotella sp.
CTTATCATTCGGTCCAAGGGATATATGCATCTGTAGGATCCGGGTTGTTGTAATCAGCCACTGACGTGTTGCCTTCTCCCTCTAACCTTACTATTACCCAATTCATCCATGCCGGACGGGTTGTAGTATTAAGACATTCAGCATCCAAATGGTTCGTTCCTGAATAACCTCGTGTTACTGCATAGTCAAGACGCTTGATGTCGAAGAATGTCTGACCTTCGCCCCAAAGCTCTATTCTCTTCTGGAATATAATCTCCTCTATGACATCATCCTGAGAGGTAACCTTGCAGCTGTATTTGGTGTCACGGTTGTTCTTCATGAAGGTCTCCAACAAGTTCTTTGCACGCGTAAGATCACCTTGCTGAGCAACTGCCTCCATCTCTATAAAATACATCTCCTCAACACGCATGAGTGGTACACCTACCGCAGCTGCAATAGTATAAGTACTGTTGTCACCACTTCCCGGACGGAATTTCAAGGAAGCATAGTCCATCAAGCTCTCTCCTACTTCATCATCAACGTATGATGACTTTCCATAAAGAGTATAACCCGATGGTGCTTTCCACATCAGCTTGCGCCAGTCGGTATCGCTGATACGGGAGTAAATATATGCGTCAATCATCACAGGAGCAACACTCGCATATCCGTATGTTGTCTCATTGCACATCCAGGAAGTCCAGTTGAGGTGATAACCATTGGTGGTCTCTGAAGTGTACTGCATGCCCCACATCCATTTGCTGATATCATTGAAACCTGTTGATGTGTCAAGAGCCTCGCTCTCCGTCATCGGTTTTGTAGAAGAATTATCTATAGCAAGACGCGCGTACTTCTCCGCATTAACATAGTCCTCAACCCATAGATAATAACGTGCCTTCAAGCCATAGACTGCATCCAAATGAGGCAATGTCTTCGTTGTCATCGTGAGATTTGAGATATATTCCTCTGCCATATCCAAATCTGCCAAGATGAAAGCTTCCATGTCTGCCTTTGTTGCACGCGGGTTGTTGCGAGCCTCACTCTCTGTCATTGTCTCATCAACAATAGGAACCGTAAGTCCTGATATATTGTTGCCGGCAGGACTGTATGGAGAGGTTGCATCATTCTCCAAGAACTCATACTCACGTGCCAAATCGAGATAAACCATTGCGCGGTAAGCACGTGCGGTGGCAATATATGCCTTGTATTTCAACATTTCCTCTTCACCTTCTGCCGATGTTATATCCATTTCCTCGATAAATCTGTTCGCCGTGGAGATAAGATTGTTGGTTGAATTAATCATTTTATACTCGAAATTCCAAGGGAACTGACCGTAAACATAGTCCTGCCCCATGTGGATATTTTCAGCCCAAGGTTGAAACCAGTTGTAACCGGAGCCGTCATCATAAACCGCCATATCCTGTGTCTCGACATCACGGATGTGCATGATACCAGGATAGCCAAAAGAGAACATATAGTTGCTGTTCCAATAATTGATTGAATATGCCGGTATTGCCAAGAGCAATCCTTCCACTGCGGAGGAAGATGCATCTACCTGCTCCTGTGTGGCACCGCTTGTCGGCTCAACCTCTTCGATACATCCTGTCAACGACACGGAGGACACGGCAAGCAGCATAAGGCTCAATCCGTATATAATTATTTTTTTCATATCTTTATTCCGTTTATATTGTTAAAATGTTACAGTGAGTCCTCCCGATATCGTACGCATCGGTGAATAATAAGAATCAGATGTACTTCCCGTTATGCTTTGGCGTGGGTCGAGACCCTGACGCTTTGACCAAAGCCAGAGGTTAGTTCCAGTAACGTAAACACGTAAATTGTTTATTCCAATCTTTGAGACTACATTCTTTGGCAGTGTGTAACCTAAATTCAGGTTCTGCAAGCAGAGATATGAACCACTCACGAGGAAACGGTCAGATGAGGTTGCCATATAAGTATAATTGTACTCTAAACGAGGCACATTAGTATATCTGTTTTCCGTAGTCCATGCATCAGCAAGGTCCGCATGATATGCGTAACCTGTTCCACCTGCACCCATCAGGCTCTGATATGAGCTGTCATATACCTTACCACCAAGCTGGTAAGTGAAATCAGCAGAGAGGTCGAAGCCCTTGAACTCAAATGTTGTGCCGAAACCACCGTAACATTTCGGAAGTGCCGTACCGCAGAGGTGTGTTGTTGCCTCACTTGCATTTGTCGTTGTCTCCTGACCTACAACTTTATACTTTGCTATACCGTATTCATCATATACTGAATTACCTTCAGCATCATACTCATACTCGATGATATCTTTATAGTAGAGGGCATCGCCAGTCTCTGGATCTACTCCCGCATACTTAGGCAAGTACCATGTATATATAGGCTGTCCCTCGCCATAATATTGGGTTGAAGAAGCGTAACCCCTTACACCGTCAACAAGAGCAGACTTGTTCTCATCAGGCATGTAGGTGATTTTGTTCTTATAGGATGTGAAGTTGAGATTCAAGCCCCACTCAAAATCCTTTGTCCTGATAACTGTTCCATTCAACTCAACCTCGACACCGGTGTTTACCATGTTACCTATGTTATCATAATAACCGGTATATCCATACGAAGCAGGCAATGTGAACCATGCGAGCATATCCGAAGTTTTTCTATAGAAATACTCTATACTACCTGCCAGACGTCCCTTGAAGAATGAAAATTCAAAACCAGTATTGAAGTTTCCGCTCTTTTCCCACGTGATGTCCTCATTACCCTTAGTAGAAGAAGGCATGAACGAGATGTTTCCGTCGGAGTTGGTAATGGTATATGTATCTGTGTAAAGGTAATTGCCGATATTGTCGTTACCCTGCTCACCGTAAGAAGCCTTGAACTTCAACTCATCGAGCCATGACACATCACTGAGCCATTTCTCTTTCGTAAGAATCCATGCTCCACCTGCTGACCAGAAGTTACCCCAACGGTGGTCGGGATGGAATCTGGAGGAGGCATCACGACGATATGATACAGAACCGAAGTACTTGTTGTCGTAGTTATACTGAATACGTCCGAAATAACCTTCTGTGTTGTAATCGCTTGTATAGGAATCCATCGTTCCATCTGTAATAGCGCCAGAGAGTTCGGTATTGTAAATTGAATATATTCCTGTCTTGTAACCGTAAAGATAATAATTACGTGACCTGTAATACTCGTGACCTATCATCGCCTCAAGATCGTGCTTTCCAAACAGGTGGTGCCAATTCAAAAGCTGCTGATAGTTGTACGACCATGTACGGCTGTGGTATTTTGCAACTGAACCGCCTATATTTGCATTCTGGCCATAATATGGATTGGCAAGATCCGACTCTCTTCCCTCGTCAACCATAACGTTGTTGGTGGAAGTGAACTTAAAGTCCTTCAAGAAACGTATTTCAGCAGCACCTACTGCCGTGAATGTGTTTCCCTCTACATTGTTTGTGTCAAAGCGAAGGTCACTCAATGGGTTTGACTGTGAGAGATAAGGTCTGGAAATACCTATTACATCACCATCTCCATAGTCATACATTATCTTGCCTGTTGCAGGGTCAACGATCTTGTTTCCATTAGCGTCACGGATATACAGTGAGTAGATAGGTGCAGTGTTCTTGAGAGCCGTAGCACTACCAGAAGAACCGCTTTCACCATCTCCTGTGATATAATTGGAATTTATATGAGCGTAAGTGAAGTTTCCAGAGAGCTTCAACCAAGGCCTTAACTGGTAATCTGCCTTCAAACGGCCACTGAAACGCTCATAATCGGAACTTGGAATGATACCTCCCTGTCTCAGATAGTTGGCTGAACCATAGAACGAGCCGTTGTTGTTGTTGCCTGATGCCGTAACGGTGTATTCCTGACGGAAACCGCTCTTGTATGTGGCATCCGACCAATCGTCTGGCATCAACATATATGTGTTGCCGTTGTTGGTTATCAACCTACCAAGTGTGGCATTCGGGTTGAGCTTACCGTCTGTACCGATAAGGTACTGGCCTTCTGGCACCGTGAAAACATTATATTGCAGACCGTATGACGCATTGTCTATCATATTGTTGTTTGTCCAAGTATATGCTTCTGAACCACTCTTTCCCAACGTATTTGTAGCATAATTGTACAAATTCTGATAGTACATCTCATAATATGCCGCAGGGCTCTTTACTGTCTTATAGTCGGGTATGGCGCGTGAGTTGCCTCCCCACTTTGCATCAACGGTAATAGAAGATGTTCCTCCTTTTCCTGCTTTTGTAGTGATGATTACCACACCGTTGGCACCACGGGCACCATAAAGAGCAGCAGAGGCGGCATCCTTCAATACCGTCATCGACTCAATATCACCAGGGTTTATACTGTTGAAGTCTCCGTCAAAAGGAGCACCATCAACAATGATAAGTGGTGAGTTGCCGGCGTTTATGGAACTGATACCACGTACTCTGATGTTGAATGACTCCTGACCGGGCTGACCTGTTGTGGAGTTTATCTGCACACCAGCCACCTTACCAGTAAGAGCTTGCAAGGCATTGGAGTCAGAAATCTTTTCTATATCATCTGACTTTACGACGGCTGCCGACCCTGTAAATGCTGATTTCTTTGCTGTTCCGTATGCGACTACAAGAATTTCATCAAGGTTCTCCTGATTTGACACCAATGACACCTTGACACGTCCGTTTTTAACGGTTACGTCTTGCGTCTCCATGCCGACGTATGAAACCCTCAACTTAGTACTCCCCTTCGGCATCGTAAGCGAGAACTTTCCGTCAGCGTCTGTCACGGCACCCACATTGTTGGCACCAATGACACGAACCGATGCGCCAATAATCGGCTGGCCGTCATCCTGTGACACAACGGTTCCTGTAACTGCTGTTTGTGCCAATGCCATTCCTATCGACAGGAATAGACCGGCAAAAATCATAGTTAATTTTCTTTTCATAAATACTCTCTCTTAATTAAATAAA
>JAJQAR010000076.1 GCA_021203705.1 Prevotella sp.
TCCGTACCCCTTGTCACAAGTCGGTTGCGAAGTTCCTCAATTGAAGGCGGTTGGATGAAAATGCTGAAAGCCTTGTGGCCATAATGTTTTTTTATGTTGCAGCCCCCTTTCACATCAACGTCAAGAACCACGTTCTCGCCCTTGTCAAGCTGACTTTCTACCTGACTTTTTAGAGTACCATAATATCTGTCCTTATATACCTCCTCGTATTCAAGGAACTCGCCTTGCTCGATAAGGTTGCGGAACTCGTCGGGAGTAACAAAATGATACTCCACGCCATCCTGTTCCGTGCCACGAGGAGAACGACTGGTGCACGACACGCTGAACGTCATGTTCAGTTCCTTGTGCTCCATCAACCAGTTGATTATGGTACTTTTTCCGCTTCCGCTTGGAGCGGAGAAAATTATCACCTTACCTTTCATAATAACTGCTTAAAAAAACTTAGAGAACGTTGAGAACCTGTTCCTTTATTTGTTCCAGTTCATCTTTCATCTTCACCACGATGTTCTGCATTTCAGCCTGGTTGCTCTTGCTGCCAGTGGTGTTGATTTCTCTACCCATTTCCTGAGCGATGAAAGCTAATTTCTTGCCCTGACCGATGTCCTCATTCAATGTCTCACGGAAATAAGCGATATGGTTGGTGAGGCGTTGTTTCTCCTCGTTGATGTCAAGTTTCTCGATGTAGTAAATCAGTTCCTGTTCAAGGCGGTTCTTGTCGTAATCAATTTCAGGAATACTCTTT
The DNA here is from genome assembly GCA_021203705.1 of Prevotella sp. GTDB lineage: Bacteria > Bacteroidota > Bacteroidia > Bacteroidales > Bacteroidaceae > Prevotella. Next base: position 743 of record JAJQAR010000076.1, read on the forward strand.
AAACCCTCTATTATTCTTGCTTTAATCTTTTCAACCCTTGATTTCTCGTAAGGCTCAATACTTGCAAGCAGGGATGATATGTTGTCAAGTTTCTCAACGAACTTGCTGTAAAGGGCAGCACCCTCCTGGCTGCGGAAACTGATAAGATTATTCAATGCCTCGTCGATACCTTGTTTTACAGCGTTCCATTCCTCATCTTCGAGTTTAACCACCTCAACCTTGTCCATTACGTCAGGCATACGTATGAGGAGCGGAAACCAGTCTTGCGGCTCAGGTATTCCCGTCTTAGCAGAGATGTCTTTTATTTGCTTGTAATAAGCCTCCACAAGTCCGCTGTTCACAGGAGTAGCCTCTGCTGCCGCATCCTTTTCAATCCAGACGGAGAAGTCAACCTTTCCCCTTAAAAGAGCTTTTTGGATAGTCTGACGTATCTCCATCTCTTTCTCACGATAGACAGGAGCTACCCTAACAGACAGATCCAATGTCTTGCTGTTGAGTGACTTTATCTCTATGTGTACGTTCTTGTCGCTCAATGTTACTACTGCCTTACCGTAGCCGGTCATTGATTGTATCATAACGAAAGTAGTTAAATTTGTGCAAAAGTACACATTTATTGCGAAAAAAGATTATTTTTGCACGTTATTTAAATTAATCGTTGCAATGTCGTGTATATTGAACATAGAGACCAGTACCAGTGTGTGTTCCGTGGCAGTCAGTCAGGAAGGCATTTGTATCTTCAATCGTGAGGACAGGAGCGGATACAGTCATGCTGAACGGCTCGGCACATTCGTTCAGGAGGCAGTCTCTTTCGCCGACAGTCATGCAATACCCATTGATGCGGTGGCGGTGAGTGGCGGTCCAGGTTCTTATACAGGATTACGTATCGGTACGTCGATGGCAAAGGGAATATGCTATGGGAGAGACTTAAAACTCATCTCCGTTCCTACCCTTGAAGTGCTTTCCGTGCCCGTGCTTTTGGAACACGAACTTGAGGAAGGCACATTACTCTGTCCGATGCTCGATGCACGCCGTATGGAGGTATATGCAGCAATTTATGACAGGTCATTGAGAGAAGTCAGGCATATACAGGCAGACATTGTGGATGAAAGCACCTACCGTGAGTATCTCGACAAGGGGAAAGTCTGTTTCTTCGGAAACGGGGCGGGCAAGTGTGCTGCCGCACTTAATCATCCTAACGCAATAATTCTGAAGGATATAGAGCCGCTTGCTAAGAATATGTTCCCATTGGCAGAGAAACGCATTGCGGAGGAGAGATACGAGGATGTGGCATATTTCGTGCCTTTCTATCTGAAAGACTTCGTTGCAAAGCCGGCGAAGAAATTGTTATGAGTGAATGCATAAGGTCTATGGATTTTATGCGAAATATAAACTAATAGAATATGAATATCGAAGGATTGGATTACAATACACAACGCAGTCATTTGATACTGCCAGAATATGGCAGGGAGGTGCAGAAAATGGTGGACCATGCCGTGTCGTTGCCTACGAAGGCAGAGAGACAGCAGTGTGCAGAGACCATTATCAGCATTATGGAACGGATGTTCCCGCAGACAAAGGAAGGCGTTGATTATAAGCAGAAGTTATGGGATCATTTAGCGATAATGAGTGATTTTAAACTTGATATCGACTATCCTGTTGACATAAGCGAGGCAAAGAAAATCGCGCAGAAACCGGAGCCGTTGGATTATCCGAAACTGAAAAATCCTATCAAGCATTATGGGAGCATGGTTTTCGAATTGTTCGACCAGTTGAAGAAGATGCCCCCTGGACCACAGAGGGATGAGTTGGCACGGCTTACGGCGAATCAGATGAAGCGCAACCTGATACAATGGAGCCATGGTTCCAGTGAGGATGAGAAAGTGGCTGATGACCTTGCGAAGTTCACTGATGGTGTTATTCAACTTGATCCAAACACTTTCAAGTTCAACATAGGCAGCATGAGAGAGCCTGTTGACAAGAGGAGAAAAAAGAAATAGATGGAATCATTCATAATTGAAGGCGGTCATGCGCTAAGCGGTACTATTTCTCCGCAGGGAGCAAAGAATGAGGCATTGGAGGTGATTTGCGCCACACTGCTCACACCAGAGGAGGTGAGGATAAGCAATATCCCAGACATCCTTGACGTGAACAACATCATAGCCCTGTTGAAGGATATCGGTGTGCAGGTCGTGAAGACGGGCGACAATGCTTATTCCTTCAAGGCAGAGCGTATTGACCTCAATTATTTGGAGAGTGATGAGTTCATCCGCAAGTGTGCATCTCTGCGCGGCAGCGTACTTATGATTGGTCCGTTGCTCGCCCGTTTTGGCAGGGCTATTGTCGCGAAGCCGGGAGGCGACAAGATAGGGCGCAGACGATTAGACACACATTTCCTCGGTTTTAAATGCTTAGGTGCGAAGTTTTCTCATGATGAGGAGAGAGGAACATTCGAGATAAATGGGAGAAATCTGAAAGGAGCATATATGCTGCTTGATGAGGCTTCCGTTACAGGTACTGCCAACATTATAATGGCGGCAGTTCTCACGGAAGGTACTACCACTATATATAATGCGGCTTGTGAACCTTATATCCAGCAGTTGTGCCATACGCTCAACCGTATGGGTGCAAGGATTAGTGGAATTGCCTCCAATCTGCTGACTATAGTAGGAGTAAAGAGTTTGCACGGTACAGAGCATAGGCTTTTGCCAGATATGATTGAGGTGGGTTCTTTTATCGGTATGGCAGCCATGGTGGGCAACGGCATAAGGATAAAGGATGTGTCACTGAAAAATCTTGGTATCATCCCGAAGGCGTTCCGTCGTCTTGGTGTGAAAATCAAGGTTGAGGGAGATGATATTGTTATTCCCCGACAGCAACATTGCCAGGTAGAATCATTTGTAGATGGATCGATAATGACACTCGCCGATGCGCCATGGCCAGGACTTACACCAGACCTGCTTTCGGTGCTGATAGTAGTGGCTACCCAGGCAAGGGGCAGCGTGCTGTTTCACCAGAAAATGTTCGAGAGTCGTTTGTTCTTTGTTGACAAACTGATTGATATGGGAGCGAATATAATCCTTTGCGATCCACATAGGGCTGTTGTAGTTGGGCATGACCACCGTGTGCGTTTGCGTGCAGGGCGGATGAGCAGTCCTGATATCCGTGCCGGTATTGCCTTGCTTATAGCGGCTTTGAGTGCCAATGGAATCAGTCGTATTGACAACATTGCACAGATTGATCGAGGTTATGAGAATATCGAAGCGCGGTTGAATGCCTTAGGAGCGAAGATAGAGAGACAGACATACAAGAATGATTAAGCAGGAGGAGGTTTTTAAAATCGGCAGGATAGGTAAGCCGCATGGGGTGAAAGGAGAACTGACTTTCTCTTTTACAGATGATGTTTTCGACCGTACCGATTCAGAATATCTCGTACTGCTTGTTGATGGTATTCTGGTGCCATTCTTTTGGGAGGAATATCGATTCAAGAGCAATGAGACAGCTTTGATAAAGTTTGTTGACATAGACACTAAGGAGCAGGCACAGGAACTTACGGGTTGTGAAGTTTATTTCCCATGGAGTCTTTCTGACGGTGTTGAAGATGAAATGTCGCTGCACTCGACAGTCGGGTTCAGTCTGTTTGACGCAGGCAATAAATCACTTGTCGGTACGGTAACGTCTGTTGATGATTCTACGGTGAATATCCTTTTCAATGTGGAGACTTCTGATGGAAAGGTTGTCATGATACCAGCAAGTGAGCAACTGATAGTATCTATCGACGTGGAGAAACGAGAGATTGCGGTTGACATTCCCGAAGGTCTGCTGGAAATAAATAATTAATGAACATTGTATGAAAAAACAGATAGCTATCCTTGGTTCTACGGGATCTATTGGAACACAGGCGTTGGAGGTGATAAGAGAACATTCCGATTTATTTGAAGTGTATTGTCTTACCGCCAACAGTCGTGTTAAGGAACTTGCAGACCAGGCGCGGCGGTTCATGCCTGCGGCAGTGGTGATAGCTGATGAGGACAGATACGAAGAATTGAAGGACCTGCTTAGCGACCTACCAGATATAAAGGTATATGCTGGTAAGAAGGCGTTGGATGAGATTGTTGAGGCAGACCCAATTGACATGGTTCTTACGGCGATGGTGGGCTTTGCAGGGCTTAGTCCTAC
>JAJQAR010000099.1 GCA_021203705.1 Prevotella sp.
GAGTAATGGGATTCTCAGCAGGAGGGCATTTGGTGATGTCATCAGGTGAACTGTTTGAGCACGAAAATAAGCCGGCTTTTATAGCAAGCATTTATCCTGTTGTAACCATGAGTGAGAAATGTGTGCATAAACGCTCACGCAGAGCATTGTTGGGCGACAGCAGGAAGCGAAATAAAGTGCTTAGGGATTCTCTATCACTTGAGCGTCATGTTCCGTCAGACTGTCCCCCTGTGTTTCTCGTAAACTGTAAGGATGACAATGTAGTAAATTATCATAATTCAGAATTGTTGGATTCAGCCTTAACAGCGATGCAAATACCCCATTTGTATATCCAATATAATACAGGCGGACACGGTTTCGGCGGTTCGGATATAAAGGGAAGTGAGGAATGCCGGGGGTGGAAGGATATGTTTTTGAATTGGTTGGAAACTTTAAATATGAGATAAGATGGAAACACAATCATTAAACAAGAAATTCGATGATATTCGTCCTTACAATGACGATGAGATACCTATGTCAATGAAGCGTATTTCAGAGAATGAACTGTTCCCTTTAGTTGCCTCGTATGTTTATCCGAGTGAGCCTCTTGAGGATGTCAGGCAGCGTATCGTCAGTTATAAGACAACATACGATTTTCAGATAAATACAATGTGGGATGTGAACAAGCGTATAATCGAGAATAGTATCTCCGATTTTTCTTGTTCAGGTTTTGAAAGGCTGCAAAAAGACAAATCTTATCTATATGTATCAAATCACCGTGACATCATGTTGGATTCCTGCCTCTTACAATATGCGTTGGTGAAAAACGGTTTTGATACATCAGAGATTACATTCGGTGCCAACCTTATGGTAAATCAGTTTGTTATCGACATTGGCAAAAGCAACAAGATGTTTAAGATTGATCGTCCCAACATAGATAAGAGGAAGTTTTATAGAAGTTCGTTGCTTACTTCAGAATATATCCGGTATGCTATTACAGAAAAAAGCCAGTCTGTATGGATAGCACAGCGCAATGGGCGTGCCAAGGACAGTAATGATTTCACAGATCCAGGCGTGATAAAGATGTTCTGCATGAGCAGAAAAGAAGATAAGGTGAAGGCACTTAGTGAATTGAATATCGTGCCGATAGCAGTATCATACGAGTGGGAATCGTGTGACATGCTAAAAACGATGGAATTATATAAGTCGCAGAACGGTGTATATGTAAAGCAACCGGGCGAAGATATGAAAAGCGTCCTCACAGGGATAATGCAGCAAAAAGGTAAGGTTCATATCGAACTGTGTGAGCCTATCAGTAATGAGGAATTAGAAGAATGTGCATTGCTTCCAGACAGCGATTTTTATAAAGCTGTTGCGAAGTTAATAGACAAAAGGATAATATCGGCTTACCGCCTTTATCCTAACAACTATATTGCATACGACATTTTATATGGCACATTACAATTTTCTGACAAATATGATACAGGTCAGAGAGAAAAATTCATTTCCCGTATGGAAGAATGTGAGAAATATGATGATTACGATATAAATCGGCTCAAGAAGATATATTTAGGTATCTATGCCAATCCTGTTGCTAACAAACTAATATATAAGTAAATGGCAAGAGTTATACTGAAAATTTACGACTATATGCGAGCACATCGAAAGATAGGAATACTGTCTTTCCTTGTGTGTACTGTGTTATTAGTGTTATTGGTGTTGCGGGTGGAATATAAGGAGGATATTTCTGATTTTCTGCCGCTTGGCGACAGTCACGATGAAGAATTGAAGGTTTACCAAAGCATATCAGGAGCAGACAAGATTTTCGCAGTATTTCAATATGCAGACACCGCAAAGACTGACATAGATGTGCTTACACAGGCAATAGACTACTTTGTGGAAAATGTCAGTGAGGCAGACACCACTCAAATAATAAAGAACATAACAGCCCAGGTGGATATGGATGTGGTGGCAGAGGCTACGGATTTTATATACGGTAATATCCCGTATTTTCTCACGGAGACAGACTATCAGCATATAGACAGCGTATTAAGCAGGGAAGATTATATTCCAGAGCAGTTAGCTCAGGACAAGAACATGCTTATGTTCCCATCAGGTGGTTTGTTGGCAGGAAACATACAGCGCGACCCTCTTAATCTGTTTACTCCAGTAGTGAAATCGTTATTGCAGAATACTAGTGACCTCTCATACGAGATGTACGACGGTTATATATTCTCGCCAGACATGAAAAAAGCCATTGTGATGATGGACTCGCCTTTTGGAGCCAGTGAGACAGAGAATAACACGAAATTGGTGAACATGTTGAAACGATGTGCCACCACGACCATGGCAGAATACGATGATACGGAGATACACATAATAGGCGGTCCGGTGATAGCTGTGGGGAATGCAAAGCAGATAAAGGCAGACAGCGTATTGTCGATATCAATAGCCATGTTACTTATATTGGTGTTGTTGTTTGCAGCGTTCCGCAATATCCGTAATCTGTTGTTGATAACGGTTTCTATCGGTTGGGGATGGCTGTTCGGCTTCGGTTGCCTGTCGTTGGTACATCACAACATATCGGTAATAGTCTTGGGTATCTCGTCTGTGGTGATTGGAATAGCGGTAAATTATCCGTTACACCTGATAGCTCACCTATCACATACGACAGACAAACGTACAGCTGTAAGAGAGATAGTAGCACCGTTGCTTGTGGGCAACATAACCACAGTAGGAGCGTTCTTGGCTCTTGTCCCATTACAGTCAGTGGCCATGCGAGACCTTGGCTTGTTCAGCTCTTTTTTGCTTATCGGCACAATAATTTTCGTGCTTCTGTATCTTCCACATGTTGCAAAGAGCGAGCAGAAGACTACACATTCCATATTCTCGAAGGTAGGAGACATTACACTTGAAAACAAGCCATACGTGGTGTGGATAGTAGTGCTGTTAACATTAGTCTTTGGATATTACAGCTTTCAGACAAAATTCGATGCGAATATGGCTAACATCAATTATATGACTGATGAGCAGAAAGCCGACATGGAGTATTTCCAGAATATGATGAAAGGGGAGATGTCAGTGAAAAAGATATATGTGATTTCAACAGGCGACAATATAGATGAAGCATTGGATAAAAGTATGCTTGCGCAAACAACGTTTCATCATTTAAAGGAACAATCTTACGTTGAGAGTATAGCCACATGCAGCAGGTTTTTATGCTCAGAAGAAGAACAAGCCCGCAGGCTTTCTCTATGGAACGATTTTGTAAATAGGGAGCGTGAAAATATAGAGACATCAATACGTGAGCAGGGGAACAAATTGGGATTTCAAGAAAATTCATTCGACCAGTTTTTTGAAATATTGGGTGGCAAGTATAAAGCAAAACCTTTCTCTTATTTTCTGCCGCTAACGCAGTCGGTGTTTTCCGGCTATATCAGTGAGAGAAAGAATGGCGGATACAATATAGTGGATGTACTTTCTGTTACAGATAAACAGGTTGATAATGTCAAGGACAGACTCAGTGAACAAGACATTCACAGTTTTGACACTGTGAGTATGAACAGTGCGATAGCCAATAATCTGTCAAATGATTTCAATTATATCGGTTGGGCATGCGGTTGTATAGTATTCTTCTTCCTATGGTTGTCATTGGGAAGCATAGAGCTTGCAATTCTGTCGTTCATACCAATGGCAGTGAGCTGGATGTGGATACTTGGCTTGATGGCAATGTTCAACATGCAATTCAATATTGTCAATGTGATACTTGCGACATTCATTTTCGGACAAGGAGACGACTATACGATTTTCATGACAGAAGGCTCTTGCTACGAGTATGCCTACCGTCGCAAAATATTAGGTTCTTATAAGAATTCAATTATCATATCTGCATTGATAATGTTCATCGGTATCGGTGCACTAATTCTCGCAAAACACCCTGCGTTACATTCTCTTGCAGAGGTAACTATTGTAGGTATGCTGTCAGTGGTTCTTATGGCATACATACTTCCACCGTTGATATATAAATGGCTTGTGAGCAATGGAGGGGAATATCGTCAGCGACCTTTGTCTTTATCCCGGTTATTGGTGATGTTTTGTTGTGTTGTTGTATATTTAGCACAGGTGATTTCTGTGTATGTATTGGGGCTCGTCTTGTTTGTAGTATTGAAACAGACAGAAAGACGCTTGATGATTTTCCGACGATATGTACAGAGATTATATAATTTTGACCTAACGCATATACCTGGCGTGAAATTGAATATTATGAACGAAAGCAATGAGGATTTCAGTAGTCCGTCAATGATTATCAGCAATCATCAATCAATGCTTGACTCGGCAGTATTCCTGATGCTGACACCAAGATGCATATTAGTCTCAAACTCTAAAGTAAGTAAGAATCCCATTATCAGTCAAATATACAAGTGGATAGGATGTGTATCTCTATCGTCTGATACTGCCAAAGATATCAAGCTGTTGCGTTCATTGGTTGACAGAGGGTATAGCATAGTGATGTTCCCGGAAGGGGAAAGGAATGCAAAATCTTCGATATTGAGATTTCATAAGGGAGCATTCTATATAGCAGAACAATTGAAATTAGACATTACCCCTATAATTATACATGGATTAAACTTTGTATTGCCGAGAAACAGTATATCTGTGTTCAAAGGACAAATTACAGTGTCAATACGGCAGCGTATGGAATACGGAGACATTTCAATGGGCAGCAATTATGTGGAAAACACAAGATATTTCCATAAGTATTATCAAAAAGAATATGTGGAGTTGGCAAGACAGATAGAGATAACAACATATTATCTGGATTTTGTATTAGACAGATACCGTTATAAAGGTTACGACATATACTAT
>JAJQAR010000339.1:0-1639 GCA_021203705.1 Prevotella sp.
TCCGTATATTATGTATGCGGCTGTCCTGTATATATTCACTTTTTGTATCTCGCAATACATTCCAAAAATTGTAAAATTCAGGATCTGTCTTTTTGCATTGCAACACATATTGAGAATGTGGATGTTCCAACATGTAATTGCATAATCTCTTATAATCTTTCAAGTCAACTACTACATCCATATCATCGTCCCAAGGTATGAAGCCTCCATGACGGACAGCACCTAAAACATTTCCTGAGTCTATTCGATAGTCCACGCCTATTTTCTTGCATACCTCATCAAAATATATCAGCATGTCCAACATACGTAACTGAGCTTTACGCAATATAGAGCCTTCAGGATTATATTCCGCCTTTAATTGCTCGGATGTCTCACCTGTATTATAAATCATGGATTTTATAAAACATTATATTTCAAAATTAATTATATAGAACAGAACTCATCGTAAATAAAAATCAACAAACTCTTTATAATTCCGTATCTCCCATTTGCTGTATGAGAAACAGATTTTCTTTCCAGCTATACTGTAATACCAGTTTAGCACTTTGGCACAATTTGGCACATCCACACCAGCAAAAGAGGCAATCTGTACTATTATTTCCAATCCAAATGCGAAATCGGCAGTAAAATACCTTGATGTCAAATCGGGATAGAACTTGTTATCTATGCAGACTGATGGGGTGGCTATCCCCTTGAAACCTTTTATGCTTCGTATCTTTTCCGTCAGTTTCCCTGGTGTCTCACTCTCGTAATGGACTTTAAGCGACTTGACGTAACTCAGATCAAACATGCTTAGTGTCTTGCATATCTTCTGTATCTCCTCATCACATTCGAACAGCAGTTCTGATGTCCCATCTGTCCATTCCTGATAAAAGAGGGGCAGAGAATCATAACCAGTTCCATCGTGGTATTCCCTGAATATGGAATACAAACGTGTGGTATGCAAAATAGGGTTGGACGGTGTAAGTGTGACATTCAGATAATTTGGTAAAGGATAGCAAGGAATATCGAAGATGTCGCTGACAAAGGCACAGCAACTATCAGAGTTGATACGTGGTATCGCAGACAGATACAGGCAATCCCTATATCCTACGCATCTGACTTTTTTCCCGTACTCTACCAAACAGGACACAGACGGCACTCTCTGCAAACCGAATATGACACAACCTTTATCGACAAATCTCTTGAACGGGCATTCACCGCCGCCTGTACCTGGAATAAGTCCTATCATTGTGCCTTGCCTAATATATGGGAACATCAATTCAGCCACTCTATCCATAAATGGCGCAGGATGTGTCACAAATATCACATCAGCATTAGAGCATGCATCTTCGTAACTGTTAGTGGCGATTATTCCATCACCTGTCAATGTACATTTCCCCGTCTCATCCAATATCTGTATCTTATTGGATATTAATTGCGGCTTTGATGTAAGGAGATACGTCTTATGCCCCTTGACAACGCAGTGAACGGCAAACTGGGTTCCTATGTTTCCTCCGCCAATTATTGCTATCCTCATATTCTGAATTCCAAACGGTTATATCCAAAACTTTTCTTTTGGAATTTCCAGCGAAATATCGTCATCTGACTTATTAAACAAATCAAATATCTTGCCCGAAAAGTATATGTCGTGCAAGGC
>JAJQAR010000339.1:1739-4816 GCA_021203705.1 Prevotella sp.
CTGACTTATTAAACAAATCAAATATCTTGCCCGAAAAGTATATGTCGTGCAAGGCGATACCGATGTTGTATACTATTATCCTTTCCTTTTCGTTTGTCCTGCCAGGCTTCTTTCCCGATATCACATCGGATACTTCGGCGAAAGACCTGAACTTATCAAAATATTTGAATGACTTTACATGCCCCACATCGTCCGCGAATACCCTGTCAAAGAACAGGTCACAATTCGTGAATCCTCTTGTATGGACAGGTACCAACAGCATTCCCTCCTTGAAACAGTAATCAGGACAAATGTCCTTGTCAAAGTATGTCGCCGCTGATACGACAACATCACTGCCAGCAACGACCGCCTCCGGCGTTTCCTCGTATGAGAACACAACGTTGGAATAGTCCCTGAACCTTTCAGCGAACAGCTCATGCTGATTTTTATAACTCAACAGTTTTATATGAAATGGCCTGTCCGGATACAAGCTCAACAACACCAGCAGTGTGGCACGTGCAGTGTTGCCCAAACCTATAAAACCGATCTCGCTGAAACCCTTGTTGGCAAACATATTTATCGAATGGACTGCAACCGCTCCCGTTCTCATTGCCGTTATCCATGTCCCGTCCAACATTGCGACGTTCTCTCCGCTGCTCATGTCATACAATAAAATCTGTGATTGCAGGCTCGGTTTCCTGTCTGGATATCTTGTAACGATTTTTACCCCCCCCCATGCCGTTTTGGGGATTAATACAGGCATGGTATTATAGAATATCCCTTCACTTGGTTTAAGACTGATCTTTGGAGGCAGGATTGACTGTGATTTGAGCGTTAAACCTTCAATCACCCAATCATAACAACGTTCTGGGGCTATATTGAGATTGACAATGTCATTAAATCCTATTATTCTCATTGTCTTTTGATATTATAGAGTTTTCAGAATACTTATTAATTTCGAATTGTCCTTGCGGTCTCTTATTGCCAGTCTTATCAGATTGTGTCCTTCCATATTTCTCTTGAGTCCGCAGTCGCTTATAATCACATCATGTGCTATGAGCTTACGGGTCAGCTCGGCTGATGTGTATTTGTCCGTAACTTCACATAGGAAATAATTGGCTTGGGAAGGTATCACACGTATATACGGAATTGTCTGCAGCTCTTTAAAGAAAGCTTGTCTCTCCTCAATAAACTTGGATTGAGCCACGGCGTAATCCTTTTCGTATTTGTTGTAAATCTGCAGGTAGAATTCGGCAAAGGAATTGATGTTCCAAATGCTTACCTCTTTTTTCATCCTCGCAATAAGCTGCGTGTCCGATGTGGCGAACACACCAAGACGCAAGCCCGGAACACCGTATGACTTTGATATTGATTTCATCACCATGAGCCATGGGTACTTGGACAGGATATCATTCCGCAACAAACTGTTGTGACCGAAACCTTCGGCAAAGTCCACAAAACTTTCATCGACGAGTAAACGGACATTTCTTTTTCCGCACCAGTCCGCAAGCCTTAAAACATTTTCCTTGGAAATATAATTGCCGGAAGGATTGTCCGGGTTTATCAACAGTAATAAGGAAATATGCCTGTCATCAAAGAATGTCATCAAATCATCAGCATTATACGAAAAGTTTGCCGAAGCCGGCTCGAATGCGACTATCTGCTCAGGGCGCAAACGATTAGGATATTCGTCAAATGTAGGATAAACGACACCCACCTTGTCGTCAGTGTGACTTTCCATCACGATTTTAATAAGCTCGGCGGCTCCATTACCCACTACAACATAATCCTGATTAATTCCGAAATACTTACCTGCCAACAGGGAATTCACGAACATTCCTGACGGGTATTCAGTCAGTAATATGTCAAAGTTGGCACGCAGTTCATCTTTCATTCTCGGTGATGGGAAGAAAGGATTGACCAGATAGCAATAGTCCAACAACTTGGGGAAACGCCAGAAGCCGCCATAGCGTTTATGATATTCCTTGTATTTTGTCTCATCCTTGGAAAAGAGTGTTGAGGCGATATCCAGATCCTGGATGTCATCTATCTCATACCATTTCTCATCTGTAATGGGCAAGGCTTTCAATGATGATGTGTGCAGAATAGTCAGCACACGCAACACCTGTTCGTAATATTCATTGTTCCCCATCACTTTACTGTATGCATCAAGGAACGGAACATACTCATTATTCAGGAAATCACGGCTGAACTTATATATGTTGACTGTCTTGTAATATACATCAACATCCTCATACCGGAAAGCCTGCTTGGGGACGAAATTAACAATATTGCGGTCTGTGTCAATACGGACCATAGTCCCGTCCATCCAAGTCTCATATTTGGCAACCAAAGCCAAATTCGGGTCGGGATGGTTGATAAGCATTTCAAGCATTCCCTCCTCGAATATCAAATCAGACTCCAACAACAATGTGTCATCCTCACATAGCTTGTCTTTTGCCAAAGCCAGAGAGTAAATATTGTTGGTCTTGTCATATATGGGATTGAATACATATTCTATATTAAGAACATCTACGTACCGGTTGCCGATGTAATCTATCAACTTCTGCCCCTCATAACCTACTACAACCACCAGTCTGTTCAGACTGAGTTTGGATAGTTGGGTTATCATTCTGTCTATAAGTGTCTCGCCGTTGACCTTAATCATACATTTGGTGTTGTTTGCAGTCAACTCTCCCAAACGCTTACCCATTCCAGCTGCTAATATTATCGCTTGCATTATATAAAAGTTTGTATGTTTGTTTTATATATTATAGGAAATACTTATCACTTGTGTTATGAGATTCCGATAAAGAATCGTAAAAGTTTTTTATCGCGTTTTGTCGCTTATTAGGACTTAATTCCACAAGATTTATAAAAATAAATATTATCCGATTATTTGGATTGCAACATAAAAGAAATAAAAAAGCAATGTGATATGATTATCAATGTGGTTTTTATCGCCTAATCCATACTGAACTAAGGCGTTTCTGCCATGGGCGGAGTCTGGTGCTGGATAGGATTTCCTCGATGAGAGATATGTTCTTTGAGATTAGGATTTTAATTGCGGATTCAATGTCCTCATTTTGATTTATGAT
>JAJQAR010000044.1 GCA_021203705.1 Prevotella sp.
CTATAATAGGCATTGATGTCGGCATTAGTACGACTAAAATTGTGGGAATCCGTGACGGGAAAGTCATTTCTCCCATCCGTATAAAGGCTACCGATCCCGTGACTTCTCTCTATGGGGCTTTCGGTAAGTATCTCCATGTCAACAACTTAACTCTTGACAATGTGGAACACGTCATCCTCACTGGCGTGGGTAGCGCATATATCAACGAACCAGTTTATAGCCTTCCCACTGACAAGACAGAGGAGTTCATCGCCAACGGCTTGGGTGCACGACACGAGTCGGGCAAAGAACGCATTATAGTAGTTAGCATGGGAACAGGAACTTCTCTTGTGATCTGCGACGGCAACAAGATTGAGCATATCGGCGGTACGGGTATCGGTGGCGGCACGCTGATCGGTCTCTCTCGTCTGCTCCTTAACACCGATGACATCCGCATGGTGTCGGAAATGGCAAAAGAGGGCGACATCTCCAAAATCAACCTCCTCATCGGGGACATCAGCGCAAAACCGCTCACTAACCTCCCTATGGATGCTGTGGCTTCGCTCTTCGGCAACGCACAGGGCAACGCTTCCCGCGAGGACATCGCTTTCGGCCTCATCTGGATGGTGCTCCAGTCTATAGGACAGTCGGCTTTCCTCGCCTCTATCGGCAGCAACATCCGTGAATATGTGATGATCGGTAACCTCACCCTGCTTCCACAGTGCAACATCGTGTTCCCTAAAATAGAAAAACTGTATGGCGTAAAACTGCTTATCCCAGAAAATTCGGAGTATTGCACTGCTATCGGGGCTGCTCTCTGCTATTTCGACGAAAGATATAAGAACACGCCTATACATTAACATACAGCCAAATTTTTCATTTTCTTTTCAGGCATGATAGAAACATTAATTATACTTGGAGTTTCCGTAATTTTCTTCGCCACTGGCAAGATCCGTTCTGATTTAGTGGCTCTCTGTGCCCTGCTCTTGCTCTTGGTTTTGGGCATCCTCACGCCCGACGAGGCTCTTTCTGGCTTCTCCAACTCTGTCGTTATTATGATGGTCGGTCTGTTCGTCGTGGGAGGGGCGATCTCTCAGACTGGTCTTGCTAAAATGATTAGCGGAAAGATAATGAATTTAGCAGGCACCAATGAGACACGTTTATTCCTCATGGTCATGGTCGTTACCTCCGTGGTCGGAGCTTTCATCAGCAACACGGGTACCGTGGCTCTCATGCTCCCTATCATCGTAAGCCTCGCTGCAAAAGCAAAGTCTAATGTGCGCCGTTTCCTCATTCCTCTTGCTTACGCCAGCAGCATGGGCGGCATGCTCACGCTTATCGGTACGTCTCCCAACCTCGTTATCCAGGAAGCTCTCACTGATAATGGCTTCAAACCTCTCGGCTTTTTCTCGTTCACTCCCGTCGGTATCGTCTGTATTATAGTGGGTATCATAGTACTTCTCCCCCTCACTGCCTTGTTCTTGAAAAGAAAGGATGACAGTGGTGAAGATAAGAAACATAATGGCAAGTCACTCGACCAACTCGTAAGCGAATATCACCTTGAGGACAATCTCCAAAGGTATGTCGTGGGACGCAAGTCGGAAATAAAGGGCAAGACAGTCGCCGAACTTGACATCCACAACCGCTATGGACTTACTATCCTTGAGGTAAGAAGCGAGACAAGGCGACAAAAGGGTATCATTAAGAATGTGAGTCAAAAACTTGCCGGCCCTAAGACGATTTTAAAAGAAAACGACATCATTTATGTATCTGGCGAAAAGGAACAGGCTCAACAGTTCGCTGCTGATTATGCCCTTAACCCCTACGTGTCTTCCAACAAGAAAAATGATGATGGCAGCTCTCTTGACTTCTACGACATCGGTATCGCTGAGATAGTGCTCCTCCCTACATCACAACTTGTCAACCGACTGCTCAAAGAATCAGGCTTCCGCTCCAAATATGGTATCAACGTGGTCGGCGTGCGTCGCAAGGGGGAATATATCATGGATGACCTCGCGGAACTGCGCTTCCGCTCTGGCGATGTTCTCCTCGTACAGGGTACATGGGCTAATATCCTGCGTCTTAACAATGAGGAGAACGATTGGGTGGTGCTCGGTCAGCCGCTTGAGGAGGCTGCGAAAGTTACGCTTGACTATAAGGCTCCTGTCGCCGCGTTCATCATGGTGCTCATGGTGGTGCTGATAGTTCTCGACTTCATCCCTATCGAACCGGTTACTGCGGTGATGATTGCCGGTGTCCTCATGGTACTCTGCGGCTGCTTCAGAAATGTAGAGGCGGCTTATAAAACAATAAATTGGGAGAGCGTCGTCCTCGTCGCTGCAATGATGCCTATGTCGGTGGCTCTGGAAAAGACAGGTGTCTCTGCCCTTATCTCCCACTCTCTCGTGAATGGTATCGGTGCGCTGGGACCTTACGTCCTTCTCGCTGGTATCTATTACACTACTTCCCTCTGTACGATGTTTATCAGCAACACGGCAACGGCAGTACTCATGGCGCCTATCGCCTTGTCTTCTGCAACGGAATTAGGACTCAGCCCTTACGCCTTCCTGTTCGCCGTAACTCTCGGTGCGAGCATGTGTTTCGCCTCCCCATTCTCCACGCCTCCTAACGCTATCGTCATGCAGGCAGGGCGTTACACTTTCATGGACTACATCAAAGTCGGTCTCCCTCTCCAAATCATCATGGGTATCGTCATGGTCTTCGTCCTCCCTCTCCTATTCCCATTCTAAAAAATACAGTAGGCAAATGCACTCTTAACTCTTCACTCCCCATATTCGGCTTCAGCCGCATCAAATTCTTAACTCTTAATTCTTAATTTGCGAAGCATTATGATATATAAGTATGACTTTTTAGTAATCGGTTCAGGTGTAGCCGGAATGAGTTATGCTCTCAAAATAGCAAGAGCACACAAAGGAAAAATCTGTATAATATGCAAGACTACATTGGACGAGGCGAACACTCGCTTCGCACAGGGCGGTGTGGCTTCGGTAACCAACCTGTCGGTTGACAATTTCGAGAAACATATCGAGGACACGATGATTGCCGGCGACTTCATAAGCGACCGTAAGGCGGTGGAACAGGTGGTGTATAACGCCCCCGCTCAAATCGAGGAGTTCTGCAAATGGGGTGTTCACTTCGACAAAAACAAGGACGGCAACTTTGACCTGCACCGTGAGGGCGGGCATTCTGAGTTCCGTATCCTACATCATGCTGATGACACTGGTGCTGAAATCCAGCGTGGCATGATGGAGGCTCTTAGAAACACTCATACAATCGAGATAAAGGAAAATCATTTTGCCGTCGAGATTATAACACAGCACCACCTCGGCGTTGAGGTTACTCGCCGCACACCTGACATCGAATGTTACGGGGCTTACGTGCTTAATCCTGATACAGGCAAGGTTGACACTTATTTGAGTAAGGTAACGTTGATGTGTACTGGCGGTTGCGGTGCCGTTTATCATACCACCACCAACCCGGTAATCTCTACAGGCGATGGCGTGGCTATGGTTTACCGTGCCAAGGGTACCGTGCAGGACATGGAATTTGTGCAGTTCCACCCTACGGCTCTTTACAACCCTGACGAGATGCGCCCTGCCTACCTCATCACGGAGGCTATGCGTGGCTATGGAGGCATTTTGCGCCTCCCTAACGGTGATTCCTTCATGGAGAAATATGATGAGCGCAAGTCTCTCGCTCCTCGTGACATTGTGGCACGGGCTATTGATAAGGAAATGAAGACTCACGGTCTTGACCATGTATGCCTCGACGTTACTCACAAGGATGCGGAGGAGACAAAAAAGCATTTCCCGAATATCTACCAGAAATGTCTCTCTCTCGGCATCGACATCACAAAAGAATACATCCCTGTCCGTCCTGCCGCTCATTATATGTGCGGTGGTATCAAGGTTGACCTTAATGCCCAGTCGAGCATTAGTCGCCTCTATGCCATTGGCGAGTGTTCCTGCACTGGTCTCCATGGCGGCAACCGTCTGGCAAGCAATTCTCTTATCGAGGCCATTGTTTACGCCGACGCTGCTGCCAAGCATTGTTTGCAGCACATTGATGAATATACGTTCAACGACAATATCCCTGAATGGAACGATGAGGGCACAATGACCAACGAGGAGAAAGTGCTCATCACGCAAAGCGTTAAGGAAGTGGGTCAGTGTATGAGCAACTATGTCGGTATCGTGCGCAGCGACTTGCGTCTGAAACGTGCCTGGGATCGTCTCGATCTGTTATACGAGGAGACAGAAGCCCTCTTCAAACGTGTAACGGCAAGCAAGGAAATATGCGAATTGCGCAACATGATCAACGTCGGTTATCTCATCACCCGTCAGGCTATCGAGCGCAAAGAATGTCGTGGCCTCCACTACACCATCGATTATCCTCTCCATGCCTACGACGAGTGAGAAATCTCCGTTTTCTCACTCGTTCAAGCAATTAACTCAAGCAACAGCGAATTTTTCATTCTTCATTTTTAATTTCGCCGTTTTCACCCAATGTAGGAGCCCGATTTATCGAGGCCAACGCCACGAAGGGGCGTATTTGTATAAATATTACTTGAGACAATATTGCACTTACAGATTGACTTTGAGATATTCAAATTCTTATTCAGGCGTTTCGATTCCCATTTTCTCATTGTCATCCTTCGTCTCCTTATACGCCAATAGAAAATCCTCTATTGCCTTTTGCGCAGTTTCACCATATCCCGACAATCCGATATCCTTATCAATATCAGCTGGATAGCACCCGTATGTTCCATCCTTCGCTATCTCCACAATTACCGTCAGTTTTATAT
>JAJQAR010000043.1 GCA_021203705.1 Prevotella sp.
TATGTGTATAACCTACAGCATCTAAAGCCCCTCTAACTCCCCCATAAGGGGAGAACCGCTCTATCCATAGGGAGGGAATTACCCTTAATTTAAAGCTATCTTTTTTGATTTGTACTCGTATGAGTGTAATCCTTCTGCCCTGAAATCATTATGGTAACGCAGAAGAACGTTCTTGAATATCTCATCATATTGAGGTATAAACAAATCATCTTTATTCTCAAGATGACGTATTATTTCTGTTGCGAGCGGTGTTATGCTGTCCAAAACAGTTTCGCCATTGTTGAAAGCCGTACCCTTAATCGAGCCTGGGGAGACATTGAGAATACGATTGCTTGAACCAGCCTTAATCAACTCCACATTCACACTCTCGATAAATACTTTTAATGCAGCTTTTGTAGCTGAATAGACAGAAAAGAACGGAGATGACATAAAACCAGCAATACTGACCATTACACCGCAATAAAAATCTGTATTGCTTTCCAATTTGCCATAAAAATGCTTGATAATGCGAAGTACGGGTATTGTGTTTACATTAAAATAAGTAGATATATTTTCTTCATTTATATCACGGAAAAGAGCCAAACGTCCAAACCCGGCAGTAATCATCAAAGTATCAATATCATTGAAACTGTCAAAAAGGGAATAATCAGATTGAGTAAGGTCAAACTGAACACATTTAAATTTTGCGTTTTTATGTTCATCTCTTACGATAGCTTTATCAACGATATAAACTCTCTCACAATTATCCCTTTTCGCCAATTCGGTTGCAATAGCCAAACCAATGCCATTGGCGCCGCCCACAACTAATGCTCTTTTCATATTTCCATGAAATTTATTCGCTCTGTAAACTGCTGCATAACGTCAGCCATACGTGAGCTCTCACGCCTCCTTAACCGTGCAGATGAAAAACGACGATTTATAATGCAAGATACAAACTCCTGTATCTCATACCTCAATCCTGCACCATCCCATTTATAGAAAAACTTCTTGTTCTCGTTCTGGTCCTCATAACGCAACTCGAAATAGTCAGTTTTCCACCAAGGAGCCGGTACGTAAGCGTAGCCTTTCGTTCCAGATATTACAAGGTTGCCCTCAGTCTTCACACCAAGACCGACTTTAAAAGAGCAGACAGCTTTTTCAAAACGAAGCACACCTTTTGTATATATGTCTATGCCGTTCTCCATGCGGGAATATAGATTAAGATTTTTATAGTCTATCCCCAACAGTTTGAATATTGGCAAAAGAGGGTAACTGCCGAGTTCAAAGAGCGAGCCGCCCGCCTGATTGGGGTCGAACTCACGGAGCGTCTCATCTTCCCAAACTTTTGAAAGAGAAGCCTCAATATCAACCACCTCACCTATAACACCACTCTTTACCATCACCATAAGATGATTGAAAGCAGGGCAATGGGCCGTCTTGTTGGCTTCCATTAGAACAACGCCTTGTTTTTCCGCCAAAGCATACAACTCACGAGCCTCATCACCATTCAGCACCATGGGTGTCTCGCACAACACGTGTTTTTTTGCCAATAACGCCTGCTTTATCTGCTCATAGTGCAACAAGTGAGGAGTAGCGATATACACGGCGTTGACATTGGAAAGCAAATCCGCATAATCGTGATATGTATTATGAATGTCATGCTCATTAGCGAACGAAGATAGCCATTCCGAATTTATATCGTATGCAGCAGCGACATCAACCCCATTGACACAAGCCGCCTCACTGACGAATCGTGGGGCAATACGCCCACATCCGATAATGCCCACATTTACTGTTTCCTGCGATTCTTCACGCAACTGAGTACTGCTGACACCTTCAGTTCTGGGCAGATACACAACCTTGCAATATTCGTTAAGGTAGTTAAACTGACCTTCCCAATCTGAACCGATAGCGAAGATATCAACCCCATATTTCTGGATATCATCTATCTTTTGTCCAACATAATCCTCTATGATTATTTTGTCAGCAAGACCTGTGGCTCTCACAGCCTCAACCCGTTCTAAAACGTTATTCCGCACATTCAACTTACCACGGTCACGGTCAAAATTGTCGTTAGTTACTCCAACAATCAAATAATCGCCCAATGCCTTGGCACGTTTCAAAAGGTTGATGTGCCCATAGTGCAGTAGGTCGTATGTTCCGTATGTTATTACTTTTGTCATCAGAATATCAGACTGAAATATAATGTTGCAAAGGTAATGAAAAATCGGATATTTTCATTCATTATCATACAAAAAAGTCGGCACAGATATCATATCTGCACCGACAATAAGCTGTTAAATAATCTGTCGGGATGACTGGACTCGAACCAGCGACCACACGCCCCCCAGACGCGTACGCTAACCAACTGCGCCACATCCCGCTTTTCAGGAATTGCAAAAGTACTTAGTTATTGTGACATTTGCAAACTTTCATCTGTATTTTCTTGTTTTCGCCAATGCGGAACTCCAAAATTTCAAGATCAGAAACAACATTACGTAGATGTTTGAACGAAACATACGCCCCTTCGTGGCGTTGGCCTCAATAAATGACCTTCGGTGAAGTTTCTCACGCTCAACAAAGCTTAAACGAGTTTGGCTTTGTATTCGCTTAATTGAAACATTGGGCCCCTACAATGGATGAAGGCAAAAATAAAAAAGGAAAAAATAAAAAAGGTGTCCGCTCATGGTTACGGACACCTGAATATGAAGATTACGATTGTTTTTAATTCAATCTCAAATCCGCATTAGGCGGAATTACTCTGCTCGGAGCGTGAAACGCTTGAAAGCAACAACGGTGAGTTCTTTATCGGCAGAAGCGAGGTATTGAGATACACTCATCTTCGTATCCTGAATGAACTCCTGACTGAGCAGACAAGAATCCTTGTAGAACTTAGCCATACGACCGTTGGCGATGTTCTTAACCATCTGCTCAGGCAAATTGTTGGCTTTCTGCTCGGCAACATCCTTTTTGATCTTGCGGATCTCGTCGGCCTGAGCCTCAGTGATATTGCCCTTTGCGATACCTTCAGCGATGTGCTCCTCGTTCTCGGCGATATAGAGGTTGAAGCCAGCCTTCTTCAAGGCAGTCTGAACAGCTTTTTCTATCTGTTCCTCTTTCGTCTTCTCGATAGCCACTTTCATCTCGGTATCTTTAATCTCCTGCGGAACACTTGCCTGGTCGAGGGCAACAGGGTTCATTGCCGCAACCTGCATAGCGATAGCGTGGGCCTGCTCCTCAGCCGGTTTGTTAGTCTGAACCATTGTGCAGAGCAAGTGATTGCTCATGTGGTCATAAACAGACACGTTATTACCCTCAAGGTACATATAACCGTCGAGCTCTGTTTTCTCACCAGTAATACCAGAACGGGCAACAACCTCATCCTGAACTGTTGAGCCGTTGAGCGGCAATGTCTTTACCTCATCGAGAGACTTAGCCTTTGCTGCGACGGCAGCATCAAGGATACTCTGTGTAAGGGCGACAAAATCCTTGCCGTTGGCAACGAAGTCAGTCTCGCACTTCAAGGCAATCATAGCAGAGAAGCCCTCTGTTGCCTTTACAAGCACACAACCATTGGAAGTCTCACGGTCGCTACGCTTAGCGGCGATTGCCTGTCCCTTCTCACGTATAATCTCTACTGCCTTGCTGAAATCGCCATCGCTCTCAGTAAGAGCCTTTTTGCAGTCAGCCAGACCTGCGCCTGTCATCTTGCGTATTTTCTGTATATCAGCTATTGATACAGCCATAGTTGTAATTTCTTTTAAATTTGTTATTTTTAATATCATTAAGCCTCAGCAGGAGCTTCTTCCTGAGCAGGAGCTTCCTCTACCGACTTCTCCTCTACCGGTGCTTTGGCAGCGGCCTTAGGAGCATCCTTGCGGGCCTTACGTACACGCTTCGGTTTATCCTCTACTGAATTAGCCTCAGCTTGTTCCTTAGCAGCCTTCTCGTCAGCCTTCTCAACCTTACGCTCTTCCAAGCCCTCGTTGATAGCGTCGCAGCAAGCTGTGAGTATAACGTCAACGCTATCCTTAGCGTCGTCGTTGGCAGGTATCAAAAAGTCGATGTTGTTAGGATCGGAATTGGTATCCACGATAGCGAATACAGGAATACCCAAACGGTTAGCTTCCCTAACGGCGATATTCTCTTTCAGCACATCTATAACGAACAGTGCGGAAGGCAGACGTGTAAGTTCAACGATAGATCCGAGGTTCTTCTCCAACTTAGCACGCTGACGTGTAATCTGCAATAACTCGCGTTTAGAGAGGTTAGCGTAAGTGCCATCGTTCATCATCTTGTCGATGTTACCCATCTTCTTCACTGCCTTACGGATTGTAGGGAAGTTGGTCAACATACCGCCCGGCCAACGCTCTGTTACGTAAGGCATACCGACAGATGTAGCCTTAGTAGCGATAAGATCCTTCGTCTGCTTCTTAGTACCTACGAAGAGGACTTTCTTGCCAGATTTAGCGATTTGCTTCAAAGCATCAGCAGCCTCATCAATCTTAACAACCGTCTTGTGGAGGTCGATGATGTGAATACCGTTGCGCTCCATAAAAATATAGGGAGCCATAGCGGGATTCCACTTACGTTTGAGGTGACCGAAATGACATCCGGCCTTCAACAACATATCAAAATTTGTTCTTGGCATTTTGTTTGATTTTAATTATTTGTTTACTTTCTTTTCAGTTTTGTAAGAACCAACCGACAGGTAACCGCACAGGCGCATACTATCACGCCGTGATTAAGCGGGTCTTGTCAGTTTAGATGCTAAACAGCCCAATCAAGGGGATTTTCATACAATTGCCCTATATATAAA
>JAJQAR010000380.1 GCA_021203705.1 Prevotella sp.
AAGGTAGTGCAAGTTGAGCGAAATACAAAATAAAAGGGAGTGAAACGAGTTTTATTTTTATTTCCGAGCCGCAGCCTATCAACCGAACAAGTATCAATTTCTATAACGACAGAATTGTATGATATACCTTATCCATAAATTTCTCGTAATCATTAAGGATAACGGCATTATCAAATTCTGGTAAATTTATTTTTGATACACTCGCTATAACTGGTTTACCTGCGTAAAATTTACGATATTCATTCAAACTTTTGGCATCATTATTCTTTGGCACATGCACTACATATATCAATGTCTTATTGGGCGTGTGCATGAATTTTGTAGTATCGTCCTTCGATAACGTCACATATTTACTTGCATTATGTTCGGTAAAACTTTCCCATTTCAATATCTGCTTTGCCCGATTATAGTGGGGGAGTTCATCCAATACAATGAAAATCTGGAAATACGGACAACTGCCGCAGCGTATGTTTGCAGTCTCTCCCAACATATTCTCAAAATAATTGTTTGAGTTTTGAGAGTAGTTTTGCATTATGAACTTCACGGCAATTCCACATACCATTTCATTGCCGTCGCTGACTGATATGTCAACCATCTTATCATAATAGCGACCTGTTATAGATGCTTCTTTATCATCTCCATATCCTTGTGAATAGACTGTATATTTATCTCCTAATCTTTTCGCAATGTCTTTTGCTATTGCTCCATGTAAAGGCTTTAGTTTCTGAGTACTCCTTGATGTACCGGAAGAAATAAAAGCCCTAAAAGAGTGGGAGATAGCCCTCAGAAATTCTATATTCGTCATTTTTCCTGATATTATTATTTGTTATTGCCTTTTGGGTTAATTTGGCATTGATATATTGCTCCAAATCGAGAGAATTATAGGTATAGTAACCTCCGCTCTTGTATTTCTTCAACATCTTTAGATAGTTGATGAAATCATCTGTCTTTATAATACTTTCGATAACGTCAAACGGCTCTTTTGTCAGGATGTACAAGCCACTGTACAGCCCTGAACCGTATGGCACTCGCTCCAACTTAATGGATTTCACGTCTTTTATAACCGTGTTGATTGCATATTTCTCCTCGAAAACATCATGCAGGGCTTGCGACCGCCCGTAAAGATACCAAAACGGATGTGTCTTTTCGTCCCTGCCCTTCAATAATGCTTCTTTATTGGCATTCAAATATTCTGCGACAACCGGATATGAAAAAACCTTCTCACGCAATAATGGTTTGCCGTTATTGTCGTATGGGAAGAATGCTTTATGCCATTTTCCTGTTGAGGCTTTTAAGACTTGTATCGTGAGTTCGTCAAACTTTACTCCCAAAATGAAAACTTTGTCCGCAAGTGTGGCGAAACCATTCTTAACGGTACAAAAACTAATTGCCCTGTTCAATTTTATATCACGCAACTTTGACAATTCTTTCAACGGTCCGATATAGAAGTAATTTCCTATTAAAATATCATCGTATGGTATCTTGCACACATATTCCTCCTTTTGCTCTTTTTCTGAATATGTGTAATAAGCGATTTTATCGTTTTTGCGTCCTTTCTCGAACAAGGATATCATGGTGTAGGTGGTTGCCTTGTCGAAAGCCTGAAAATGCCCGAGGTCAACCAATGCCGAAAGCGTCCTCTCCTGCATTATGTATTTCCGCATATTCGTTGCGGCAACGCTCGATAGCCACGAGCTTGGTGTGATATAGCACAATTTCCCATCCTCCTTGAGCATCCTAAGTCCTAATTCGAAAAATACAAGGTACAAATCGGTCATGCCGTCCTGTGCGAACCGGTATTTCTTTACATCATCATAATCATCTTCCAAATTGTGGACTCTCACGTATGGGGGATTACCCACAACATAGTCCATCTTCTTGTTGTATTCTGACACTTTCAGCGCATTCTCATTAAGCACATCCCAATTTACGTTGCTTATTCCATATTCTTTTGCAACGCAATCCAAGTTATAAAGACAGTTTGTATATGCCTCCTTGTCAAGCTCTATGCCGTGAACATATTGCTCCAACCCCTCTTTCAATCCTGATAAATCGTGTTTTCCCGTTATGAAGTTTCTGCAATACCTGTCAACAACCTCGCACAAAAACGCACCATCGCCACAACTGTTGTCTATCACGTGCTTTCTCAATATCCTCTCATCATTATACAATGAAAGGTCTAATATGTTTCTCACCAAGAAAGACGGAGTAAACACCTGCCCACTGTGCTTTATCAGACGGTTGCTTTCTTCCATTTCGTTTTTTATTCCTATTGTGTGCGAAATTAATATTTATTTCAGAATAATGAAAATAATTGTATGGATCAAAATATCTTTTTATTGTTCTTCATAATTCTTACATTTACTGTAAAGGGAACGTGTATTTGCCGCTTGTAACTTGCTTTTCTGTTCCGTCAGGGAGGATAACGAGGGCATCGCTGCCGACAGGGATTTCTACGGAGAGAGATGTTTTGGAGCAGTCAACAGAGATTTTGCCATAGAGAGATTCGGTAGAGGCTTTCACATATTCGAGGTCGCCGACAAGAGTAGGGGAGATGAGCAGATGTCTGAGACCGACAGTGCCCGGTTGGTTTTGAATGCCACCGAGCGTCTTGAAAAGCCATTCGTCTAATTGTCCCATCATGAAGTGGTTAAGAGAAGTGCCCTGACGCGGATCCCATTGTTCCGTAAGCGTTGTAGCCCCCATTTTTATCTGGAAGCCGTAGCCAGGAGTCTCGTAGTGGTTGAACATCGTATAAAGCAGTTCGTTGTAATCATTCTGCGCCAATGTCTGGAACAGATAGCGGTTGCCCACATCGCCAGTGGTCAGGCGGTCGCCATGCTCGTGAATGTCAGAGATAAGACTTTGCAGAACAGCTTGCTTGTTGTCGCCAGTAAGTCCTAAGAACAGAGGCAGTGCATTGGAAGCCTGACTGCCAGTGCCGTATTTGCAGGAATCAGGTTTGTAGAACTCACTGTTAAAACTGTTCGTAACATCATTGAGCAAGGCGGAATATTTATTGGCATCCGCACTATTGCCTATCATATCGGCAGCTTTACTTAGCATTTGCAGGTCGAATATGTAATGCGCAGTTGCGACGAGAGGGATAGGGGTGTTCCGAGAGAAGCCGGCACGCCACGGACCATAGTCGTACCAGTCGCCAAGGCCATGACTGACAATACCGTTCTCTGAGCGAGATGTGAGATAATCAACATAACGGCGCATTGCCGAGTAGTTGCGGGTTATCAAAGTGCTGTCGCCATACTGTTCATAATACATGAACGGAAGAATGAGAAGTGTGCTTCCCCATTCAGGCGAATCGTCAAATAAGTTACCGAAAGACACATATTGCGGTGCGATAGTCGGCACCATGCCATTTTCTTTCTGAGTGTCGGTGATGTCACGGATAACCTTCGGCACATAGCAGGTCATGTCGTAGTTGTAAAGCAAGCTCGGTCCGCAAAGGTGATCTTGTTCGAGCCAGCCAAGTTTCTCACGGTGAGGACAGTCGGTAAGTACACTCTGCATATTACTCCTCTCCGCCCTCTCGATTAATCGGTGAGTCTGTGTGAATAATGGGTTTGAACACTCAAAGGAAGAAACCTCTTCAGCAGAGTTGTAAACGAAACAACTTTGCAAGTTGGTTATTACCGGAAGGTCATCGGGGTTCGGATCACCTTCGAGGACAGCCCCCTCAACCTGAATATAGCGGAAACCATAATAAGAGAAGCGAGGATGCCAAGTCTCTATGCCATCACCACTTAGTGTATATTCATAATAATGCTGCCGTCCCGTCTGTCGCTGGTCGCATGCCCCCTGTTTTGTCAGTTTTTCCGCCACGAGGAGTGTTATTTTCTGTCCCCGTTTGCCTTTTACGGTTATTTCAGGGAAGCCAGCGAGGTTCTGTCCCATATCAGCAATGAAAACAGATGGGTCGATGTCCCGTTTTGTCGCTGCAGAAGCAGCAGCCAACGAGTCGGCAGGTATTTTGCTTGTTGACACTATATCGAAATGCTCCATGATTTTTACGGGCTGTATGGTCTGCGGTGTCAGAATGCCAGACGGTCCCTCCACCTCAACAACCGGCAACCATTTGCTGTCATCAAAACCGGCGTTGTCAAAACCCTCCTGATATAACCTCGCATCGTAAGACTCACCGCCGTAAATGCTGTTGTAGGTAACAGGACTAAGCGCATATTTCCAGTCGGAGTCGCTGATAATCGTCTTACTGCTGCCGTCCATGTAATTGATTTCCATGCGGAGCAACAGTTGAGGTGCGCCGAAACTTGTCTGTAGTTTTCCGTAATGTCCAAGTCGTTGAACATTGAAGAAGCCGTTGCCGAGCAACACGCTGATAGCATTGCCGCCGGAAACGAGGACTTGGGTTACATCGTAGGTGTTATAATAAACCGTCTTGTCGTATTCGCTCCAAACAGGGGCAAACTCACTGTCACCGATTTTTTGACCATTGATACATAGCTCATAATGCCCCATGCCACTGACATATACCACAGCATTGGCAACTTGCCTACCTTTGTTGTTGAACTCCTTTCTGACTATTATGCTCCTTGAAGAAAGCGAGTCAACGACATCCCATTTCTCTTTGAACTCCTCTTTACCGAACTCACCGTTTGACCACCGTCCTTCGGGCAGGCGGGCATCTTCTCTTGTTATAGCCCCTATCCATTTGGCATTCAATGATTTAGGGACAACACGGATATTCTGTCTGTCGCTCCATTCAGAAGATTTGTTTTTGTTGTCCCAAACACGCACCTGCCAATAG
>JAJQAR010000180.1 GCA_021203705.1 Prevotella sp.
CTCTATACCCTTGAAGTCCCTGATACGTGGCAATGCTATGCGCACAAGCCTCTCAAGGAACTCATACATACGCTCACGGCGGAGTGTTACCATAACACCGATAGGCATCTTCTTACGGAGCTTGAAATTGGCTATATCCTTACGCGAATATGTGGCTACAGCCTTCTGGCCCGCAATGGTGGAAATCTCGTTGATTGCTACATCAATGAGCTTCCTGTCCTGTGTGGCATCACCAAGTCCCTGGTTGATGACAATCTTCTTCAGGACTGGAATCTGCATCGGTGAAGTATAATTAAACTGTTTCATCAACGCAGGAGCTATCACCTCCTTATACGTAGTCTTCAATTCAGCTGTATTCATTATTTGATTTCCTCCCCTGATTTTTTAGCGACACGGATTTTCTTCCCGTCCTCTGTTACCTTAATAGCAATACGTGTAGGCTTGCCTGACTTCGGATCGATAAGACTCAAATTGGAAATATCTATCGAAGCCTCCTGCTTCACGATGCCTCCCTGTGGATGCTTCGCACTCGGCTTTGTATGCTTTGAGACCATATTCACGCCCTCTACAATAGCACGACGCTTGTCCACTATAACCTTCAGCACCTTGCCTTTCTTGCCTTTATCATTACCGGCAAGGACAATCACTGAATCATTCTTCTTGATATGTAGTTTATTCTTCATCACTCTTTTACTTTTTTAATGTTAAAGAACCTCAGGTGCCAAAGATACTACCTTCATGTTTACCGCACGAAGCTCACGTGCTACCGGTCCAAATATACGACTGCCGCGAAGCTCTCCCGCATTGTTCAGAAGAACACATGCGTTGTCGTCGAAACGGATATATGAACCGTCTGCACGACGTATTTCCTTCTTTGTGCGGACAACCAAAGCCTTAGATACCGTACCCTTCTTCACCTCACTTGACGGAATGACGTTCTTGACGGTAACGACAATAACATCACCCACACTTGCATAACGACGGCGCGTGCCTCCCAATACACGGATGCACAATACCTCACGGGCACCGCTGTTATCACATACTGTAAGTCTTGATTCCTGCTGTATCATAATTACTTAGCTTTTTCTATTATTTGAACTAATCTCCATCTCTTTGTCTTACTCAAAGGACGCGTCTCCATGATGAATACTGTGTCACCGATGTTGGCCTCGTTCTTCTCGTCATGAGCATGGTATTTCTTTGTCTTCTGTACAAACTTACCATATATAGGGTGCTTCTCCTTGAACTTAGTCGCAACAACAATAGTCTTGTCCATCTTGTCGCTGATAACTACACCCGTTCTTGTTTTTCTTAAATGTCTTTTTTCCATCTGAACCAATTATTTATTAAGTTCTCTTTGATGAAGTTCTGTCTTCATACGTGCTATATCACGACGAGATTTCTTTATCTGAGACGGGTCCTCCAATGGAGTAATCGCATGATTCAACTTCATCTGAGTGTATTTGGTAACCTCTGCCTCTAACCTCTCTTCCAATTCTTTGGTATCGAGCTCTCTTACTTCCTTACTTTTCATAATCAAGCGTTTTTATCGTAATCACGTCTTACAACAAACTTTGTCCTAACGGGTAGTTTCTGTGCCGCGAGACGGAGAGCCTCCTTCGCAATATCAAAAGAAACACCTTCTACTTCAAAGAGGATACGCCCTGGCGTAACAGGGGCAACCCATCCTACTGGATCTCCCTTTCCTTTACCCATACGTACATCGGCAGGCTTACGTGTTATCGGTTTGTCCGGGAATATACGTATCCATACCTGTCCTTCACGCTGCATGTAACGGTTGACTGCTATACGGGCAGCTTCTATCTGACGGCTGTTCAACCACTTCGCATCAAGTGTCTTGATACCGAAGGAGCCGAAAGCCAATTGTGTACCCCTGTGGGCGTTGCCTTTGTTTCCACGTCCGTCCTGGGGTCTCCTATATCTTACTCTTTTTGGCTGTAACATGATAACTTCTTGATTTAACGGTTATTATTTCTCTTACGGCCCATTCTCGGTTTGCCATTTGAGCGGCCACCCACCTGCTTATCCTGTGAGAAGTTAGTCACAATGTCAGGATTACCGTAAATCTCACCACGGCAAATCCATACCTTGATGCCCAACAGACCAACCTTTGTAAGAGCTTCTGTCTGACAGTAGTCAATGTCCGCACGGAATGTATGCAAAGGAGTACGTCCTTCCTTGTACATCTCCTTACGTGCCATCTCCGCTCCGTTCAAACGTCCCGTAATCTGGACTTTTATTCCCTCTGCGCCTGCACGCATCGTGTTGGCGATAGCCATCTTGATGGCGCGGCGGTAAGCTATCTTACCCTCTACCTGGCGCGCGATGTTATTGCCCACAATCGTTGCGTCAAGATCCGGTTTCTTTACCTCGAAGATATTTATCTGTATCTCCTTGTCATAGAGTTTTTTCAACTCCTCCTTCAACTTGTCTACATCCTGACCACCCTTACCGATGACGATACCCGGACGTGCCGTGCAGATTGTAATGGTGACAAGCTTCAATGTACGCTCTATATAGATGCGTGACACACTGGCCTTTGCCAAACGCTCGTTAAGGTATTTGCGGATCTTCATGTCCTCTACGAGGTTATCTCCAAAGCTCTTGCCTCCGAACCAATTGGAATCCCAACCCCTGATAATACCCAGACGGTTACTTATCGGATTAACTTTCTGTCCCATTATCTTCTTCTGTTTTTACGTCATTAGTAGTTATGGCATCAACAAACAATGTAACATGATTGCTGCGCTTACGTATTCTATAGCCTCGTCCCTGTGGTGCCGGGCGCATGCGCTTCAATGTGACACCCTCATCGACGTACACCTCTGTAATATAAAGCTCACCGTCCTCTGCCTTGCGCTCGTTCTTCACTTCCCAGTTGGCTATCGCCGAGCGCAGAAGTTTCTCTACGTCGTAGGCGGCAGCTTTCTTTGAGAACCTAAGGATACCAAGAGCACGGTTTACCTCCTTACCCCTTATCATATCAACGACATAGCGCATCTTGCGAGGGGAAGATGGACAGCCTTTGAGCTTTGCAAAATACAAGCTCTTGCGGGCTTCCTTTCTCTTTTCAGCCGATATTTTTTTTCTTGCTCCCATTATATTTATCTTTTAATTTCAATGGTTTGCCTGCTTACTTCTTCTTGTTACCTGCATGACCGCCAAAACGTCTCGTAAGAGAGAACTCTCCGAGCTTGTGACCAACCATGTTTTCGGTAATGTAAACAGGGATAAATTTATTTCCGTTATGAACTGCCACAGTGTGTCCCACGAAATCAGGAGAAATCACTGAAGCTCTTGCCCATGTCTTAACAACACTCTTCTTCCCACTCTCGTTCATGGCGAGAATTTTCTTCTCGAGTGAAACGTTAATGTATGGACCTTTTTTAAGTGAACGACTCATAATTTACTCTTGTTAACTTGTTTTTAATTAGCTCTTCTTAGCTCTTTCAACAATGTACTTGCTTGAAAGTTTCTTCTTGCTTCTCGTCTTGAGACCCTTAGCATACAAGCCCTTACGTGAACGTGGGTGACCTCCTGACTGACGGCCTTCACCACCACCCATCGGGTGATCGTGCGGGTTCATAACAACACCTCTGTTATGAGGACGCCAACCCAACCAGCGTGTGCGGCCTGCCTTACCGGAACGCTCAAGAGCGTGGTCGGAGTTACCGACACTACCGATAGTAGCCTTGCAAGCACTGAGGATTCTACGAATCTCACCTGAAGGGAGCTTAATAACACAATACTTACCCTCACGGGAAGTCAACTGAGCGAAATTACCCGCCGAACGGACAAGTGCCGCACCCTGACCAGGGCGCAACTCAATGTTGTGGATCACAGTACCCACCGGGATGTTCTCCAAAGGAAGCGAGTTGCCTACTTCCGGCACGGCATCCTTACCAGACATCACAGTAGTACCTACTTGCAGTCCATTAGGAGCAATAATGTAACGTTTTTCACCATCAGCATAGAACAACAGAGCTATACGAGCCGAACGGTTCGGATCGTACTCTATCGTCTTAACTACAGCTGGAACACCATCCTTCTCTCGCTTAAAGTCGATGATACGGTATTTTCTCTTGTGGCCTCCGCCTCTGTAGCGCACAGTCATCTTTCCAGAACTGTTCCTGCCACCTGTTGACCGCTTACCGTAAACGAGAGACTTTTCTGGTACGGATGCAGTAATTTCCTCGAACGTGCCAATAACTTTGTGTATTTGGCCCGGAGTTACGGGCTTAAATTTACGTACTGCCATTTTCTATTTATATATTGCTGTAAAAATCAATTGTGTCGCCCTCTTTAAGAGTAACGATAGCCTTCTTGAAGGCTGGCTTCTTTCCCTTTATAAGACCGGCTTTGGTATATCTACTTGAACGCTTGCCCGCATAGTTCATCGTGTTCACGCCTACCACCTTAACGTTGTACAATGCCTCGACTTCCTTCTTAATCTGGAGCTTGTCTGCCTTAGGACGGACAACAAAGCCATAACGGTTTGGTTGTTTCTCGGTGATACCGTTCATCTTCTCTGTTACCAAAGGTTTTATAATTATTGACATAACTTTCTTCTCCTTATTTGTTTAAGATTCCGTCGATAACGTTCACTGCGTTTTCAGTCAGCACAAGAACATCAGCATTCAATACTTTGTAAGAATTGAGTGTTGATGCCTCCATAACGTCTGTACGCTGTAAATTTCGAGCCGACAAATATACATTTTTATTTACATCCGGCAAAGCAAGAAGC
>JAJQAR010000317.1 GCA_021203705.1 Prevotella sp.
ATAATACACATTGAGCGGCGAATAATGTATTAAAAGCCAGCGAAATTAACATTAAAGCAGATTTATTCAGCAAAATTAAATGTTTGTTGGCGAGGATATTGAGGATCAATCAATTGTTATCCAGTTTGAGCTTTGTGTTGGAGAAGAAACGGTGTTGAAAGAGCAACAGATTTTCACAGCTTAAGCAAGCATGATATCAACGTTTGTCCAAGCTGTAAAAGTATTTCCACATCGGGGCAGCCATGAGGCTCTGCCTTATTTCACCGCTGTTGAGGAGACGGAACACCTCATCACGGCTTAGCAGATGAACCTCTATGTCCTCTGTGCGGTCAAGATGTTGCGTGCCGATGAGTTTAACACCCACTGCAAGGTAGCAATGAGTAAAGTTGTTGGTGGTACTCGCATTGCCAGAGATAGTCATCAGTTTTGTCCATTGCCCATCTCCATAGCCGCTCTCCTCAAGCAGTTCACGGCGGGCGGCAGTCTCGGTGTCCTCACCCTGCTCCACCACGCCAGCCACAATCTCATAGTTAGTCTCCCCTATTCCATACCTATACTGACGGATCAGGACAAACTCGCCATTCTCGGTGACAGCAATGACGTTAACCCAATCAGGGTATTCCAAGACATAAAACTCATTGTTGATTACACCATTGGGCAATTTCACCACATCACGCCTTGCGGTAAGCCAAGGACGGCGTATAAGGTACTCACTTTTCAGAGTCTCCCATTTCATGTCACGTTCTTTCATAAGCACAAATTCTATAGGTTAAAAAGGTGTTTCTCCAAAATAAATGTTTTCTCTAAAATAAAAAGACCGCGCACGGCACGGTCTTTTTATTTTATGTATAAGAGTTATTACTTCAATTTTGTGTAACCATATTTAGAAGTAGCACCAAGTTCCTCCTCGATACGGATGAGTTGGTTGTACTTACACATACGGTCGGTACGGCTGAGAGAACCCGTCTTAATCTGACCAGAGTTGGTAGCAACAGCAATGTCAGCGATTGTGGTGTCCTCTGTCTCACCAGAGCGGTGTGAGGTAACGGTAGTATAACCATGGCGGTGAGCCATCTCGATAGCATCGAGGGTCTCTGTGAGAGAACCAATCTGGTTAACCTTGATAAGGATAGAGTTACCGGCACCCATCTCGATACCCTTCTGGAGGAACTTAACGTTAGTAACGAAAAGGTCATCACCAACGAGCTGGCAACGGTCACCGATAGCGGCTGTCAACTTAACCCAGTTGTCCCAGTCGTTCTCATCAAGACCGTCCTCGATAGAGTCGATAGGATATTTCGTGATGAGTTCCTCAAGATATTTAATCTGCTCGGCAGCAGTGAGTTTCTTGCCGTTAGGATCCTTCTTCTTACCGTCGTTCAACTGGCGATAGTCGTAGTACCACTCACCGTTCTCGCAAGAAGCGAACTCGCTGGCAGCGCAGTCCATAGCAATCTTAACGTCCTTACCCGGCTCGTAACCAGCATCCTTGATAGCCTGGCAGATGCTTTCGAGAGCGTCCTCGATGCCGTTGAGAGCAGGAGCGAAACCACCCTCATCGCCTACTGCTGTAGAGAGGCCACGTTTCTTCAACAGTTTAGCGAGGTTGTGGAACACCTCAGCACCCATGCGGATAGCCTCTTTTATAGTAGGCGCACCAACAGGACGGATCATGAACTCCTGGAAAGCGATAGGAGCATCAGAGTGAGCACCGCCGTTGATGATATTCATCATCGGAACAGGCATAGTGTAAGAGTTGCAACCACCGATGTAACGATACAATGGAATGTTGAGAGCCTTAGCAGCAGCCTGTGCGCATGCCAAAGAAACTCCAAGGACGGCATTTGCGCCGAGCTTGCTCTTAGTAGGAGTACCGTCAAGAGCAAGCATTTTATTGTCGATAGCACGCTGGTTGAAAACACAATCACCGGCTAATGCAGGAGCAATGATGTTATTTACGTTGTCAACAGCTTTCTGAACACCCTTTCCTAAATAGCGGCTCTTGTCGCCGTCACGAAGCTCAAGAGCCTCGTTTTCACCTGTAGATGCTCCAGATGGAACAGCTGCACGCCCCATAACACCATTTTCAAGTGTTACTTCTACCTCTACTGTTGGATTTCCTCTTGAGTCGAGGATTTCTCTTGCATGAACTTTTTGGATTTTCATAATTGCTTAATGTTTAAGAATTTATTAAACTATTGCGGTTTTGCGACTGCAAAGGTAGTGCAAAATAAATAATTTTGAATAACCGGCAAGTGATATTTGTATATGTTTAATTATTTTTAATAAACTAATCTTACACGTAAAACAGATAGGGAAATGGTCAGAGTTGCTGTGACAATATCCTCATACCCTCAGAAGCACCAGCCTTGATATGCTTAACGCCACCGCCTGCGCTGACGAAATTCGGGTCGATGAGATAGATAGGAACACCCTGATTAACATACTGCACAAGTCCTGCGGCAGGATAAACGTTTAGCGACGTACCTATAATAATAAATATATCAGCCTGACGAGCCACATCAGCAGCGATACTGAAATTAGGCACACTCTCACCGAAGAACACGATGTAAGGGCGAAGCAACGAGCCATCACCAGCCTTCTCGCCCGGTGCAATATCAGGGTCACCAGGTTTCATCACCTTCCAGTAACGAGGGTTTTCCGTATCATAACTGGAACACATCTTCATCAATTCCCCATGCAGGTGGATTACTTTGGAACTGCCAGCCATCTCGTGGAGGTTATCCACATTCTGTGTAACGACAGTAACATCATACTTTTTCTCAAGTTCCGCTACGAGCTTGTGTCCCTCGTTAGGCTTTGCCTCAACGAGTTTCTTACGCAGCATATTGTAGAAGTTATTCACGTAAACCGGGTCTTGCAGCCAGCCCTCATGCGTGGCAACACGCGACACAGGGTAGTTTTCCCACAGTCCATCGGCATCCCTAAAAGTGCTAAGACCGCTCTCGACGGACATTCCCGCACCAGTTAAAACCACTATCTTCTTCATTGTTTGAATTATTTTTAAGTATTAACATACTACAAAATTAGTAATTTTTCTTCAATAAGAATACCTTAATCAGATAAAAATACTACCTTTGCACGTTTTTATTAAGGTAGTAGTATTTAATATTTTCAAAAGAGATGGATAAACTAAGTTACTCTTTGGGACTTGGAATTGGGCGACAATTGATACAATTGGGAGCCTCTGGCATTGAAATAGACGATTTTGCGGCAGCTATAAGAGATGTGATAGCCGGCAATGAGTTGAAAATAACACATCGTGAGGCGCAGACTATCGTTCAGGATTATTTCCAGAAACAAGAGGAAAAGCTGAATGCCGAAAAAGCCGAAAAGGGCAAGAAAGCAAAAGAGGAAGGTGAGAAATATCTTGCCGAGAACGCTAAAAAAGAGGGAGTTGTAACACTTCCGAGCGGCTTGCAATATAAGATATTGAAAGAGGGGACGGGCAAGAAGCCGAAAGCTACTGACAAGGTGAGATGCCATTATGAGGGTTTCCTCACCGACGGAACAGTATTTGACAGCAGTGTACAGCGTGGAGAGCCGGCAGTGTTCCCATTAAATCAAGTGATAGCCGGTTGGACGGAAGGTCTTCAACTGATGCAGGAGGGAGCGAAATACCGTTTCTTCATCCCATATATCCTCGGTTATGGCGAGGGCGGAGCAGGTCAGTCGATACCACCATACGCTGCCCTTATCTTTGACGTAGAACTGATACAAGTTATATAAACATTAATTAATTTCGCAGGAAGAAACATTTAAAATAGATACAAACAGATGAAAAAGCTAACATTTGCAGCAGTTTTGGCTATGGCAGTCGCAACATTATTCTCATGCGGCAACTCAACGCCAAAAGCGAACATGAAAACAGACATTGATACCGTAAGTTATGCTATCGGTATGTTGCAGTCACAAGGCCTGAAAGAATATCTTGTCAGGAATCTCGGTGTAGATACTACATATATGGATGAGTTCTACAAAGGTCTCAATGTAGGAGCAAACGCAGGTGACGACAAGAAAAAAGCAGCTTACTATGCGGGTATTCAGATTGGTCAGCAGGTAGCCAATCAGATTGTGAAAGGCGTTAACTATCAATTGTTTGGAGAGGATTCCACCCAGACAATATCCCTTAAGAATTTGATGGCAGGTTTCATCAGTGGCACATCAGGCAAGAACGGAGCGATGACTCTTGAAGAAGCACAGCTTACGGCGCAGATGAAGATGGAAATGATAAGGAAGCAGTCACTTGAGAAGCAGTATGGTGAGAACAAGAAAGCTGGAGAGGATTTCCTTGTAAAATATGCAAAGGGCGAAGGTGTGCAGAAGTTTGATGACGGTGTACTCTACAAGGTTCTCAAAGAAGGAAATGGAGAAATTCCTACCGACACCTCAACAGTAAGAGTTTACTATGAGGGAAAAACCATTGACGGAAACGTATTTGACAGTTCAGACAGGACGAAGGATCCTATTAAGTTGCGTGTAAAGCAGGTTGTAAAAGGATTCTCGGAGGCACTCACCCACATGCCTGTCGGCAGTACATGGGAAGTTGTAATCCCACAGGAACTTGCTTACGGCGACCGTGCGCCTAAGGACATCAAACCGTTCTCAACGCTTATTTTCAAGATTGAATTAGTAGGTACAGGAAAATAATATAAT
>JAJQAR010000373.1 GCA_021203705.1 Prevotella sp.
AGGCACTGCTGTGGAACAGTCTTTATGTCCCTGGCACACAAAAAATTACGGATTCATCGTTGAAAAACTTCACGGTAGTTTCCAATGACGGCCTCAACAACAACCTCGTATCGCTGAAAAAAGGCAAGATGGACTATGTTTGGGAAGCCGACAAGACAAGCGGTCAGATAAAGGCAGTCAATGTTACATATACGGACAAAAGCAGTTCTACGGAATTTGGGTGCACTTACGATTCTTTCAAGTCGCTTGGTACAAAGAATTTTCCAACGGACATCACGCTCAATTTGCATAGCGATGCAATAAAAGGAACAAACACCTTATCAATGAAAATCGCGATAAGCAGTATGGACACCTCCAATGACTGGGAGACATACACTGATGTGTCGAACAAATACAAGCAGGTGAGCGTACAAGATGTTATGAAAAAATTAATGAGTCTGTAAATGAAACGTGTAGTTATCTTTCTTCTTGCCCTACTCCTTGCGGCACCTTCCTTCCCACAGGCAAAGAAACCTGCGGCTAAGGGCAGTACCACCACGCAGAAAAAGACAACCACGACAAACAACAAAAATTCCAACAACTCCATAAGTGGCTTGCGCAACCAGCGTGCCAACGTGCAGAAAAAGATCAAGGAACAAGAGGGCTTGTTGCAGAAGAACAAGGCAGATGTGAAGAAGCGACTTGGCAACCTGATGACACTGAACGGAGAGATTGATCAGCATCAGAAGTCGATGGATAGCATTCAAAATGAGATTGCGCAAATCGACAAGAACATAGAATTGCTTAACCACCAGCTCTCAACCCTTGAGGGACAATTGGATGAGCGCAAGACGAAATATATTGAGTCTATGCGCTACATGGCACGCAACCGGAATGTTCAGGATAAACTGATGTTCATTTTCAGTGCTAAGAATTTCGCACAGATGTACCGTCGACTGCGTTTCGTGAGAGAATATGCCGCCTATCAGCGTGTGCAGGGTGAGATGGTGAAGGAAAAACAAGGGCAGATAGAGGAAAAGCACAAGGAACTGCAACAAATAAAAGCCCATAAGAACACTCTGTTGTCAAAGAACCAGCAGGAACAGGCTGCTCTCCAGAACAAGGAGCAAGAACAGAAGATGATGGTGCTGACATTGCAGAAACAGCAGAAGACAATACTGTCAATCATCGATGAGCAGAAAAAGAAAGACGCTGCCCTGAATGCCCAGATTGACAAACTCGTTGCAGAGGAGATTGCAAGAGCAAAGGCGAGAGCTGAGGCGGAGGCAGCAAAAAAGAAAGCTGAAGCAGAGGCGGAAGCAAAACGAAGGGCAGAAGAACTGGCACGCAAACAAGCAGAGGCAGAGGCAGCCGCAAAAGAGAACGAGCGCAAGATAGCAGAGGCGAAAGAGAAAGAGGAACGTCTGAAAGCAGAGGCAAAGGCAGCCGAACAGAAGAGTAAAGAGGAAAAAGAGCGTGCCGATCGTGCCGCAAAAGAGGCTGAAGCCAACCGTATAGCCACAGAGCGAAAGGCAAAGGTAGAGCAGACAAGACGTGACAACGAGATTGCGACAGCAAAGAAAGTGGCGACAGAGACGGCATCCCT
This sequence comes from Prevotella sp., assembly GCA_021203705.1. Lineage (GTDB taxonomy): Bacteria > Bacteroidota > Bacteroidia > Bacteroidales > Bacteroidaceae > Prevotella. Next base: position 1,586 of record JAJQAR010000373.1, read on the forward strand.
CGATACCGAAGACCGCAAACTAAGCGGCAGTTTTGAGCGCAACCGTGGCAGATTGCCGATGCCTATAACCGGTAGTTACAGGATAGTGAGCCATTTTGGACAATATAATGTGGAGGGTTTGAAGAACGTGCAATTAGACAACAAGGGTATCAATATCCTTGGCAGTAACGGTGCTTCGGCACGTGCCATATTCGATGGAGAAGTGAGTGCCGTGTTCAGTTTCGGCGGCACCATGGTGGTGATGGTGCGCCATGGACAGTACATCTCCGTATATTGCAACCTCCGTTCAGTAAATGTTCACCGTGGACAGAAAGTAAGTACAAGTGAGGCTTTGGGAGCAGTGGGTACGGATAACATTCTTCAGTTCCAATTAAGAAAGGGAACTGAAAAGCTCAATCCCGAAGCATGGCTGAGAAAATAGTATATGATAAAATTCAATAATCTTACAGAGAATGATAAGGAACTAATACATAGTTTCACATTATGGGGCGTAGGTCAGAACTGTGACCTGTCGTTCTCGAATTTAATAAGTTGGAAATTCCTTTATAACACACAGTACGCCATTGTAAACGACTATCTGATTTTTCGTTTCTATGCCGGTCATCACCTTGCGTATATGATGCCCGTTGCCCGTCCGAAAAAACAGGAAGACGGGACATACGAGGTAGGAAAGTGTGACGATTGTTTTGTGAGAATAATACAGGCAATACGTGAAGACTCGATAGCAATGGGACATCCGTTCCTGATGTTAGGAGCATGCAACTATGTAAAAGAACTCACCGAGAAATATTTCCCAAACACATTAGACATAAAGCCCAACCGTGACCACAGCGACTATGTTTATCTAAGGGAAAAACTCATAAACCTGTCTGGAAAGAAATTACAGAGCAAGCGCAACCATATCAACAAGTTCAGAAGTCTTTATCCCCAATATGAATACAGGGAACTAACCCTTGACATGATACCGCAGTGCCTCGAATTAGAGCGCAAATGGCGACTTGCGGCAGGGAGTGAGGATGAGGAAGAAGAACTGACAGAAGAGTTGCGCTCGATGACAAGAGCTTTCAACAGGTGGGATAAGTTAGGGATTATCGGCGGTACGATATTTGTAGATGGACAACTTGTGGCGTTCACTTACGGTTGTCCAATAAACAATAACACCTTCGATGTATGCGTGGAAAAGGCGGACATCAGTTATGAGGGAGCTTTCAACATCATAAATCAGGAGTTCGCAAAACATATTCCAGAACAGTATGTTTACATTAACAGAGAAGAGGACTTAGGTGATGAGGGCTTACGGAAGGCGAAACTATCGTATCGACCTGAATTTCTGATAGAGAAGTACTCGATAATGGAGAAGCATCCATTGGCAGCTTTTGAGGACCAGGACCGCATAAAGCAGGAGACAAGGGAGATATGGAAAGCAGTATTCAATGACCCAGACAAATTCATAGACCTTTATTTCTCACGTGTCTATAAGAGTGAATACAACGTATGCTGCCAGTTGGATGGCAGAGTTGTCGCAGCACTCCAGGAACTTCCCTACACCATGCTCTATCATGGAAAAGAGGTAAAGACAGCATATATCAGTGGGGTAAGTACCATGCCAGAATACCGAAAGCAGAACATCGGTAGCAATCTGATGAAACAAGCCCATTTCTCATCCTATTTCCATGAGGTGGTATTCACCACATTGATACCTGCCGATGAATGGCTTCATACATGGTATTCAAAGTTGGGATATGCCCATGTCATCACCTGTACGCCACCGCCAGTTGACGTTCTGAATACGTCATACCCTGAATTTGATGCTATCCAACGCTATAAGAATTGCGTGTTGCTGCATGACTACGACAACTATGAGGTTGTTCAGGAGGATATCCGCATGGCAGGAGAGGCATATTGCCCACAGCAAAAAAACATCAAAGCCATGTTGAGAGTGGTAAACGCAAAGAAAGCACTTGCTTTGTATGCGGAGACCCACCCTGAATTAAGTACGGTGATACGGGTGAACGATGATGACATACCTATGAACAACGCCTATTACATCATCAACAACGGTAAAGTGAAACAAACCGATAATCCTGATGAGACCGCACTAAAACTCACCATCAACCAACTTGCCGAGTACATTTTCAAGGGTGAGAGTGCGGAAATGTTCCTTATGCTGAATTGAACTTGCTAATAGATTAAGGGGAAAGCCGAGATACTACCCGAACAGTTCTTTAAGAACAGGGAGTGATTTCAATTCGGGAAAATCGGGGATATGCAGACGGTAATAGTATATTATCACATCCACAAGACGGTTGCGCTCGTCGTGTGACATTTTGAAAAGATACATCGTGGGGAAATTCATCCTCAACATCAAACCTATCTTCTCCGCATCGTAAGGTGTCAGCCGGTCATGGTGTAGAGGTGCAGTACGGCAGAAGCAACTGCCACGCAGGTCAAACCAATCGCCAGGCATATAATCATCGAGATTAGGATAAAAGCCAAGAAACTTAGCGAGACGCATCATAAAGACGAGGTGAAAATTGGAGAAGTTGTCATCACATCTGTCAAGCCACAGAATACTGTTCTCAATATAAGCGAACAGCACCTCATCAGTCTGTTCATGAAAAGTGGCGTTACGGATGAACTCCGCCGTGAACAAGGAAATTGACAGTTTGTAGGGATTGTACGGTATCGACGAGAAAGGAACAGCCACCCTTGCATCCCTGATTTTCTGTAGCCTTGAATTAGGACGGATGTCAAGAATAAGATCCAACAAAAACAGAGGTTGGAAATACTGTTTTTTCAGCTTCCCCTTTTGCGTCTTGGGGATGTGCACAATGCACGACTGTCTGCCGCAGGTTTCCGTGAGGAGTTCCACGATAAGCTGTTCATCACCGTATTTAAACGAGTGTAACACTATTGCCTTTGTCTGGTTGAGCATTATTGCAAAAGTACACAAAAAACATTGACAAAAGAAAAAACATGAAAAAAAGTTTGGCTATAAGAAATAAAACCTATACCTTTGCACCGCGAAAATTCCTCACGGTCCCCTCGTCTATCGGTTAGGACGAGAGATT
>JAJQAR010000321.1 GCA_021203705.1 Prevotella sp.
TTCTTATTTTTATCTAATAGTTTTCTTATATTTTGTAAAAATGAATATATCTACTTTTGCACCCCGAGAAAAGGAAACTTAGTAATTAACCCATTAAACGTGAGTAAAATGTGGAAGAGAAAAAAGCATGACGGCCGTTTTGAATTCAATTCAGAGAAGGTATTCCTGGCCGCTTCACAACCTCTGGATGCAGTGTTCAACTACTTCCAGACAAGCAAAGTCGGACTGACTGCTGCTGAGGTTGAAAGAAGACAATCACTTTTCGGAAAAAATGAGGTTGAACATGAGAAAAGAAAAAGCCCTATCGTGATGTTCGCAAAGGCGTTCATCAACCCATTCGTTGGTGTGCTTACTGTTCTTGTAATCGTGTCTTTCTTCATTGATGTGCTCCTTGCCGAACCAGAAGACAAGGATTGGACAACCATCATCATAATTTGTACGATGATTGTTCTTAGTGCTATCCTGCGTTTCGTTCAGGAGTACAAGGCTGAAAGAGCGAGTGAGGCTCTTAAGAAAATGGTAACCAACAAATGTAGTGTTAAGCGTGTTGGCGATTTCCCTGATGAAATAGACATTTTGGACGTAGTTCCTGGTGATGTGGTAATGCTCGCTGCTGGTGATATGATACCAGCGGATATGCGTATCATCGCTTCGAAGGACTTGTTCGTTAGCCAGGCATCTCTTACTGGTGAATCAGACATGATAGAAAAGACACCGACCACGTTGGAAGGCAAACACCGCACTGGTAGTGTTGTTGAGCTTGACAACATTTGCTTTATGGGTTCTACCGTAGTCAGTGGCTCTGCTAAAGGTATTGTCTTCGAGACGGGTAACAACACCTATCTCGGCACCATCGCTAAGGGTATCGCTGGCCACCGTGCTGTAACGGCGTTCGATAGAGGTATCACCAAAGTCAGCCTCTTGCTCATCCGATACATGCTCGTCATGGTTCCGTTCGTATTCCTCGTTAACGGTATCACTAAGGGCGACTGGATGGAGGCCTTCATCTTCGGTGTATCTATCGCAGTAGGTCTTACTCCTGAGATGCTTCCTATGATCGTATCTGCCAACCTTTCAAAAGGTGCTGTTGCGATGTCAAAGAAGAAAACCATTGTAAAGGACTTGAACGCTATCCAGAACTTCGGTGCTATGAATATCCTCTGTACCGACAAGACGGGTACTCTTACACGCGACCATATCGTACTTGAGCGTCATATCAATGCTGACGGTAGTATAGATAAAGATAACCGTATCTTGCGCCATGCTTATTTCAACAGTTATTTCCAGACTGGTTTGAAGAACCTTATGGATAAGGCTATCCTCTCTCACGTAAAGGAACTTTCCCTTGAGGGTCTTAGCGAGAAATACAGCAAGGTTGATGAGATACCTTTCGACTTTACACGTCGCCGTATGTCTGTTGTTGTTGAGGATCACAACGGAAAGAGACAGATTATCACTAAGGGTGCCGTTGAGGAGATGTTGAGCATCTGCTCTCACGCAGAGTTTGATGGTGAGGTTCACCCATTCGATGATAAACTCAAGGAGAAGGCAAGGAAGATTGTCGATGAGATGAACAACCAGGGTATGCGTGTTCTCGCACTCGCTCACAAGAGTTTCCTCGAGAAGTCAAGAGATTTCGCCGTTGAGGATGAGAGCGACATGGTACTCATCGGTTACCTCGCTTTCCTTGATCCTCCAAAGGAGTCTGCTGCACAGGCTATCAAGCAATTGCATGAACACGGTGTTGACGTTAAGGTTCTCTCTGGTGATAATGATGCAGTGGTTAAGACTATCGCTCGCCAGGTAGGTTTGAACGTCGCAACGGCAGTAACTGGTCCGGTATTCGCTAAGATGAGCGATGAGGAGAAGGGTGACGCTGTTGAGAAAGGTAACATATTCTCTAAGCTGACTCCTATCCAGAAAGTGGAGATTATACAGATTCTCCAGAAGCACAGCCACACTGTCGGTTTCTTAGGTGACGGTATCAACGACGCAGCCGCTCTCCGTGAATCTGATATTGGTATATCAGTAGATTCCGCAGTAGATATCGCAAAGGAGAGTGCTGATATCATCTTGCTCGAGAAAGACCTTATGGTACTTGAGGACGGTGTGCTTGAAGGACGTAAGACATTCGGTAACATCATCAAGTATGTCAAGATGACCGCAAGCTCCAACTTCGGTAATATGTTCAGCGTATTGACAGCCAGTGCATTGCTGCCATTCCTACCGATGATGCCTATCCACTTGCTCGTACAGAACTTGCTCTATGATATCTCACAGACAACTATCCCGTTCGACCGCATGGACCCGGAATATCTGAGAAAGCCACGTATTTGGGACTCATCTGATATCAGCCGTTTCATGCTTTGGATTGGACCTATCAGTTCTATTTTCGATATCACCGTTTACATATTCATGTGGTGGTACTTTGAGTGCCACAGTCCAGAGATGGCTTCTCTGTTCCAGTCAGGTTGGTTCATCGAGGGTCTGCTCTCACAGACATTGATCGTTCACATGATACGTACACGTAAGATACCGTTCATCCAGAGTACTGCATCTTGGCCAGTATTGCTCATGACGGGTGCTATTATCATCATCGGTATGTGCGTTCCGTTCACTCCATTCGGACACAAGATTGGTTTGGTTGACCTGCCGCCGATTTACTTCGCTTGGTTGTGGGGTACACTCCTCGCTTACTGTATCTTGACGCAGATCTTGAAGAAATTCTACATCCGCGCATTCAGAAGATGGCTGTAAAATACTAAAACCATGGGGTATTCTGTACAAGATACCCCTATGGTTCTGTAATAATTTACCCATTTGTGGGTATTGCAGCATAAAATTGTTCACGCTACCTTTGCAGTGATAATTTTGTTGAACATCTAAAATTTGATTTTATGAAGCTGAAGGCATTAGTTTTGGCAATGGCTTGTGGAATTTCTTCCATGACGTTTTCCCAAACATTTACATTCGGTGGTGAGTTTGACACTGAATGGCAGTGGGACATGAACAAGAATACTAATTGGGTGAACCTTCTTAGGTTGGATGCGGGCGTACATCCTTGGAAAAACGGCTCCATAGAGGTTGCCACATGGCATACAGTGGAGACTAAGGAAACAATAGTCGGCGACTGGCAGGCATTCTCCAATATCGAGGCGGGTAATATTACTGCGGCAATAGCTGTATTGGGTTACCACCACGAATGGGAAGGAATTGCCAATATATTCTTGGGAGTGCGCAACCTGAATGAGGATTTTTTTATCTCTGATGGTACATCACTGTTCACCAACAGTTCTCCTGGAATATTCCCGACTATATCTGCAAGCTATAACATCGGCAACTATCCTGTAAGTGCTCTGACTTTCTATTTCGACGTAACTTGGAAAAACTTCACATTGAAGAACAGCTTCTCCAACGGTAGGGCTTACAGCGGTTGGAACAGACACGACAACCCGTTTAAGTTCAATCCAAGTAGAGATGGTGTATTCAACGCTACAGAACTTAGCTACAACTACGATTGGGGTAGTTATTTCGCAGGTGTGGCAGTACACAATAGAATGTTTGACGAGGATGGCGAGATTTTGAGAGATTGGAATACGGGCAAACCGCTCAACAAGGTAAGTTGTGCTTGGTGGGTATATGGTGAGCAGGATGTTTGGCATGGTGAGGATGACAATAAGTTTACCGTGATGGCTCAATACTCCGAGAATACCAAGAAGGAAAGTGTATGTAGCAGATATGCTGAAGTCGGTGGTATCTGGACTTACAAGAGCAACCAGGTTGGCTTGTCAGGACAGTACGCTAAGTATGCAATGGGTGACGAGTATTCTTGTGAGGTAACATGGAACAGGGAAATAAACGACCATTTCTCATTCCAGCCGGCGTTCCAGTATATCAAGAACGATGACGGGCATTACACTACTCTCACTGCCCGTGTAGTCTATAATTTTAATGTGGAAAGTAAAAAATAATTAACTAATAAAACCAAATAGCTATGAGTACAAGTGTTGAAAAGAAGCTGAAATCACACGTTCTTGACGATGTGACTTATACTAAAGCACAAGTCATTTGGGCAAAGATAGGTCTTGTAATAGGTCTTTGGGGCGTATTTGCTACAGCTCTGCTTATATTACTTCTTTGCACGAAATTCCCTTCAGTAGTGGGGATTACGTTGTGATTTGATAAATGGTTTATAAAAAGACATGATATCCTAACACAGTTATCATTCATTTGCAATTAACAGGTTTGCAAGAATGTTGGAATATGCGGTTAGCTTTTCCAGTGTATTATCCCATTCCTTGCATACCTGTTTTTGTTATTATGTCCGCAAAACATATAGAGGCATATACATATAAAAATTGGCATATGTGCAAAAAAATCGGGGTAAGAAAATATTAACTTTCTTACCCCGATTTGTGTACAATCACTAAGTTTATTTCACTTCCCAAGTGTCGTTTGTGTCAAGAAGCTCCATGAAATTATGGTACTTCTTCTTCGCTTTGAGTTCCTCAATCTGCTCATTCACGGCAGCGTCGTAGGTAGGTGCCTCAACATCACGTATTATGCCGAGAGCAACTGGAAAACCGTGCTCATTGTCCATCATGGCGAGTTTCAGTTGCAAAGTGTTGTCCTCGCAATGTGCGTCA
>JAJQAR010000153.1 GCA_021203705.1 Prevotella sp.
AAAGCAGGAGTTGAGGCTTTTAAAGATGAGGCAGAGAACATCGTGATGCGCAAACCTGCCACACCTGGTATGGAAAACAGAAAGACTGTTATCCTTCAAGCTCACATGGACATGGTACCACAGAAAGAGATGTCAAGTAACCATAATTTTGAGACCGACCCGATCCAGACTTACATCGACGGTGACTGGGTAAAGGCAAAAGGTACCACATTAGGTGCTGACGACGGTTTAGGCGTAGCTGCAATAATGGCTGTAATGGAGGCCAACGACCTGAAACACGGACCAATAGAAGCATTGATAACAGCCGACGAGGAGACGGGCATGTTCGGTGCAAACGCATTACCGTCAAATAAATTGAAAGGTGAGATACTTCTCAACCTCGACACAGAACAGGAAGGCGAAATGATTATAGGCAGTGCTGGAGGTATAGACATCACCGCCACACTGAGCTACAAAGAAACAGAAAGTGAGAAGGACGACATCGCCGTAAAGGTAACAGTAAAAGGCCTAAAAGGAGGGCACTCTGGTTTGGAGATCGGCGAAGGGCGAGGCAATGCCAACAAGATGCTCGTGCGCATTATTCGTGAAGCCATAGCCGACGACGAGGCGCAGTTGGCATGTTGGCACGGTGGAAACATGCGTAACGCCATACCTTTCGAGGCTGAAGCTGTAATTACATTGCCAAAAGAAAATAAAGACGACCTGCTGTCATTGGCAGCCGACTATAAAGAGATATTCAACGAGGAATACAAAGGTATCGAGAACAACATTGACGTAACAGTAGAAGACGTGGCACTTCCCGCAACCGTTGTGCCACAGGAGATACAAGACAACCTTGTGGATGCCATATATGCAGCCCACAACGGCGTATGGCGTTACATCCCGTCAATTCCGAACATAGTGGAGACATCCTCTAACCTCGCCATAATCGACATTGACAACGGTGAGGCTTCCATACAAATCCTGGCACGCAGCTCAAGTGAGAGCAAGAAAGACGAGATAGCAACATCTCTCGAAAGCTGCTTCAACATGGCAGGAATGAAAGTGGACTTCGGCGGTGCTTACGGCGGCTGGGATCCGAATACCGACAGTGAACTGATAAAGGTAATGCGCAAAATCTACAAAGACCTGTTCAACGAAGAACCGACAGTACAGGTGGTACACGCAGGATTGGAGTGCAGTATAATCCTCTCTAAGTACCCTGTACTTGACATCTGTTCATTCGGACCTACCCTCCTCTCACCTCACACTCCTAATGAGCGCGCCTTCTGGCCTTCAGTACCAAAGTTCTGGGCTCTACTCACCAAGACGCTTGAGGAAATACCAGTGAAATAATTCATACTCTAATAGATTAATGCGTTTCAAGTCATATTTCTATTGACCTGAAACGCATTAAAATTACTTTGATATCAGAAAAGCATGCGACTGAAAAGGGAGACATTCCACGAGATGATACGGTTTGCTGTCGTTGGAGTGGCAGCTACCTTATTGCACTATGGTATTTATTTTCTCCTTTACAATATAATAAATGTCAAGATAGCATTCACTATCGGCTATGCTATCAGTTTCATCTTCAATTATATTTTCTCAGCACGTTTTACCTTCAAGAAAAAAACATCTGTAAAAAACGGCTTCGGTTTCGGGGCTGCCCACCTGTTCAACTACCTATTGCAGATAACTCTGTTGCATGTATTTCTATGGCTCGGTGTCAGTAAACCGATAGCACCACTACCTGTCTACTGCATAGCAATACCTACCAACTTTCTATTGGTTCGGTTTGTTTTCAGTAAGTTCAAATGAAATATTAATACATGCACTTTTTATACCATTCGCGGAGAATACCCTTTGGAATACCCTTACTGACAGCCTCATCCATGAAATCCTTCGCTTCCTTTCGCCTGTTCAGTGCAATCAGGACCTCAACCTTTGAAACAACAATATCCTGTTTATAAGGGGCAATTTCAAGAGCCTTGTTAAAGTCATACAAGGCGATATCGTATGATTTCATTTCCTTTTCCAATTCTCCTCTTGCCACATACACCACACTGCTGTCTGGGTACATCTCAACAAGATTGTTCAGCAAATCCAAAGCCTCATCATTATGATTAAGACGAGTAAAAGTATAAGCTAATCCTAAATTTGCCTCCATGTTATATGGAGAGATTTTCAGGAAATCCTCATAATCATTTTTAGCCAACTCATACCGCCGCAGGTTATTATTTGCATACGCACGATAATACAGGGCAGCAAGGTTTTTCTTGTCTTCACCAAGTACGGTAGTACACTCCTCTATGGCTGTCTCCCATTCAAGGAGCTGCAGGTTCACCGCTGCCTTTCTTAGATGAAGACTGACAGATTTAGGGTCATACTGAATAAGACCGTTAAGCACGCTTAACGAATCACGCCATTGTTTGAGCGTCTGCGAATACGCAGACACTACAACCAACAATAGCATCAAAATATGGAAAATTCTCTTTTTGATTATTCTTCCTTGTTCTCGGCATCGATAGCCTTTATCTTCTCACGCACAAGGTTCATGTCATCCTTCAACTTCTGTACCTTGCGGTTCATCTCGTCGATAAGATTATTACCTTTCTTGCTTGAAGCATTAAGAAAACCGAGATTGTTCTCGTATGTCTGAACTTCCTGCTTGATAGTCTCATAGCGGCGCATCAGGCGCATGCGCTCGTTATCAAGCGCATCGGCACTCTTCTCCGCAACATTCCTCAAGTTGCTCTTATACCTATCAAGTCTGCGGCGTGCAGTGGAAATATTGAGTTCCTTATAAATTCTATCAAGAACATCATGATACTCCTTGTAGAGCTTGTCTTTCTCCTTAAAAGGAACATGACCCACTGTGTTGTACTCCTCGATAAGATCCTGTACCTTATCCTGTACAGTATCATCGCCAGCCTCAACAATAGCTTTCAACTCCTCTATCAAGCCACGTTTCTTCTCAAGATTAGCACGCTCCTCACTTCTTGTACCAGCGTTTGCACTGTTGCGCGCCTCAAAGAAATGATTACATGCTGTGAGGAAGTCATTCCATAACCTGTCACCATATTTCTTTGGCACTACACCTATCGTCTTCCACTCCTTCTGCAAAGCAATAAGTTTGTCGCTTGTAGCCTTCCAGTCGGTACTGTCCTGCAATGCCTGTGCCTGCTCAACAAGTGCCTTCTTCTTCTCTGCATTCTCCGAGAACTGCTGTTTCATCGTCTTGAAGAACTCCGCCTTCCTGCCGAAGAACTCATCGCAAGCGGCACGGAAACGCTCAAATATCTTGACATTCATCTTCTGCGGAGCAAAACCAATGCCCTTCCACGCAGCCTGAATTTCAATTATCTCCTTTGTTTTCTTCTCCCACTCGCTGGCATTCTTTATCTCCTCCTTGGCAATAGTCTCTACCTTCTCGCACAGCTCCGTTTTCTTTACGAGGTTATCCTCTTCCTTAGCTCGCAACTCCTCAAAATGCTGCTGGTGACGCTTGTTGATTACCGTTGATGCGGCCTTGAAACGTGCCCAAACCTCCTCACGAAGATCCTTGTTTACTGGTCCTACCTCACGGAACTCCTGATGCAGTTTCTGCAACTGGTGGAATGCACTTATCACGTCTTTCTCCTCAGCAAGTTTCTCTGCCGCCTCACACAGACGTGTCTTAATCTCCAAGTTCTTCTTAAAGTCATATTCACGCGCCTCACTGTTGAGTTTCAGTAAATCATAATACTGCTCAACATACAACTGGTAATTTCTCCACAGCTCGTTGGCTTTCTCTGCTGGAATCAAGCGTATATCTTTCCACTCCTGCTGGAGCTTCTTGAAATCTGGATACGACTTGTTAACCTCCTCTGGGGAAGTAACCATTGACTTGATTTTATCTATTATCTCAAGTTTTCTCTTGAAATTATCTTGCTTTTCCTTTTCCTGCTCAAGGAATATCTTGGCACGCCTCTCCTTGATAACGCTCATCTCTGCCTTGAATATCTCCTCATCCTCGTCCGGCAATACCTGGTACGCATTAGGATCTCCACCTGCATCAACGAAAGCTTTCATATTTGCTTCCCTCTCTGCAAAATGCAGCTTATAGAAAACAGTCTTGAGATTGTCCACTTCTTCCTTTTGAGGTGCCTCCTCTCCGTGGGCTATCTCCTTTATTCTTTCTATAACCTCCTTCTTGTCCTTATACGTCCTTTTCTGCTCAACCGTTGCGGCTTCAACTTGTGCATCCTCTACAGGTTCTGTTTCAACAGCCTCTGCCTCACTCGATGCAGCTTCAACTGGTGCCGGCGTATCTTCAACTGGTACTGTCTCAGTTGGTGCTGTTTCAACTACATTTTCCTCAACTGATGCAGGTTCTACTGGTTCAGTCTCGGTTGATACAGATTCTACTGCCTCTTCCTTTTCTGGTGAGGTCTCAATCACTTCAGAAGCATTATCATTCTCATCAGTTACCGTTTCTTCATGGTTATCCACAACAGGCGTTTCTGTTTGTTCACTAACTCCTGTCGCTTCAACATTCAGGTTTTCCGTGTTTTCCTGATTGAGATTTTTTTCTTGCGCGTCCATCATTTACTTTTTTTACTCCAACAAAAGGTTGTTTTCATAATTATACAT
>JAJQAR010000338.1 GCA_021203705.1 Prevotella sp.
GATGATGGGGAGTGAAGAGTGAAGAGTGAAGAGTGAAGAGTGCACCCTTGCTGAGAAGATAGTGAGGGTGCTTGCCTGAGAGCATTATCACTTGGATTTTGGTTTTTATGCTCTTGCAATTGGATTGCTGATATATTTACGGTATATACGCAAATAAGTAATAGGGTTGTTAATCGTATCATTTTTGAATGCGTTGCTTTTTTTATCTTGTGTTGCCTTGAGCTCGTTCTCTTTGGCGGTCTTTACTATTTTGACGAGAATACTAATGATTTCATCGTTATCATGAAATATGGAATCGTATTCCTCGTTAGTGAGATATTTGGCATCGTGTAGTGTTGTAAGCCAATTTTCAGTCTCATTGGCTTCCTTCAATGCGATACTCATCTTGCTGATGAAGTCAAGACGGCTTTGGGCAAATTGCGCCTCGGCTACGTTTGCCCCAATACTCGTGCCACTTCGAAATACTTGATCGAGCATCCCTCTTCCTTTCTTGTCGATTCTTTTGCTTTGCAAATAATCAACCATTTTGATGAGACGCTTAGTGAATAAAGCTGCCTTATCGGAAATAATGCTCATAATGCTTGTTCGTATTTATATTTTACTATATTTATCATTCCTATTTCACTGTAATATCGTGCATGGTAAAGGATTAATAGGAGAAATTTTTGAGGAAATGCTAATTTTCACATTCGGCGACAGCCGCATCCACTCTTCATTCTTCACTCTTAACTCTTAACTTGTCGGCGGCACAATTTCAACATGTTTTATCCTCTGCCGCCGCCATGTGTAGATGCAGTGAATGTGTCCATCGGAGGATTGGATGATGGATGGATAGGAATACTGACTGACAGGCGAGTCTTCGAGGGTGAGCCAATGTTGCCAGTGGATGCCGTCGTCGCTTATCAACAGGGAGAGAGGGGTGCGGGCACCCTTGCCGTTCTTTATTCCATGTGGTATCGGCTTGTCGTTGCAGATTAGGACGTGCCGCCCGTCTTGCAATGTTATGGCATCGAGTCCACTGTTATTGTTGGGCACATCAATTAGTTGGAGTTTCGTCCACGTGATGCCGTTGTCATGGCTGTATGTTATTGCTATGTGCTCGCTGCGTGTTCTTGCAAGTGCTGCCAATGTTCCATCCGCTAATGTTATTATCGAGGGCTGAATTGCCTTTATAGCCAGTTCAAATTTGACTGTTTCGGAATTGACAAGACTGTCGGGAATTTCTGATTTGTCTGTATCGGTATTAACATGATTGTCTGTCAATTCGGTATCCTCCATTTCGGGATTATCTGTTTGTATGGCGGTGGGTGGTTCTTTTGTATCGGAGGTTATTGTCTGTTCGATGCTGTCGGTCTCCACGAAGTCAGTACGTTGCCAAGTGTTACCATTGTCATCGGAGTACTCGAAATAGATGCGCCAGCCGCCGCTCTCAACGCTTGCTGGTGCGATTAATTTGCCATTGGAGAGGATGGGCTTGTTTTTTACGGGACCGAGATAGTTTTCCTGCAATGGTTCACGTGCCGACCATGTTATGCCGTTGTCGTTGGAACGGATGAGCCAGCCTGTCCAGTCAGATACCGATTCACCTATTTTGAAATATATCTGCAACTCGCCGTTAGGGTTCTGATATATTACGGGATTCCAGCATGCCTTACGGAGGGTATCGCACATTATGCCGTCAGCCACCAATTGCGGTTCGGTCCAGGTATCAGAGCCTTTCGGCTTGCGTGATACCCATATACACACGTCAGGGTTGCGTTCTTTAGTACCGCCAAAATATGTAGCCACAAGGTCGCCGTTGGCAGCCTGTGCTATAGTGGCAGAGTGGCACTCAGGGAATGATGTGCGTTTATAGAGGAACTCGTCGCAGATTATAGCGTTGTCAGACAATGGGATAGGAGCTGTGATGTCGTAAGAGCCAGAGCCGATTTCCTTTTGCGAGCCGTCGGGCAAGAATAGCAGGGCAGAGGTATTGGCAGGTATTTCCACATGCCAGTAGAGAGTGCCGTTTTGCTTGTGCCAGCGACTTACAATGTCGCCATAGATGGAGCGGTAAGAAGCGGATATATCATCCAGTTCATCACAAAGGAAATCGGGCTTCATTATAATACGTTTGAACCCCGTGAAGATAGAGTCGGAACGGATGCCGGCAACATCTTCAAAGAGCCAGGAGAGGAGGTCACCAAGCAGCATTATGTGGTTGCCACTGTTCATCGCTGGGTCGGCAGTGTCACCGTTCCACAGTTCCCATATCGTGGTAGCCCCTTTCTCCGTCATATACCCCCAACTGGGGTATTCTTTGTTTGTGGCGAGCAGCCATGCGATATCTGTGCGGTTCATATCAGTGAGGGCATGCATAAGCCATTGTACGCCGATTATTCCACAGGATATGAAGCCGTTGTTTTTGGAAATGATATTAGAGATAATATTCTTCTGCACCTCGTCGCGTACATAATCATCGTCAATCATACCGAAGGCAAGAGGGAGAAGATTAGCTGTAACTGTGTTGTTGCCATAGAAAGTGCTGTCAGGATAGAGCGGCAGGTTCTCACCAGGGAGTACGCTGCTGCCCTTGTTGACATTAAGGAACTCACGGTTGAAAGCATCCTTTGTTACCTGCGCCAAATCAGCATATTCTTTTACATCTTCGTCATAGCCGAGAATTTGAGAGAAACGCTGCATAAGAGAGCAGAGACGATAATAGTAAGCCGTAGCTATGAGCGTACCGTCTGTGAGACGTTGCGGATCTTCGGAATGTATGAGAGACGGTTCTTCAGGCGGCACACACCAGTCACCGTATTTGTCACGAGGCATAAGACCATCTTTGCCATACTGGTAATTGAGGTGGGCAAGCCATTTTTTTACGGCAGGGTAATATTTGCGGAGGGGAGCAACATCACCATATTGATTATAGAGCATTTCGAGGGCGAAGGGGAGCGTGGAGGGCCATGTTACGTTGTCGGAATAATAGTTCCAGAAGGCAGGGGCAACATCAGGGATGCAGCCGTCCTCACGCTGCGCCTCTACTATGTCACGAGACCATTTAGCATATAGGTTGTCGTTGTCGAACATGAACGCCTCACCGAAACAGCCGCGTGCACGGTCGCCAAGCCATGGCTGCCTCTCATCACGCTGCGGACAGTCGACGGGCATGCCCTTGTAGTTGGATAGTATGCCCCATTGAGCGTTATGGAATATCTTGTTGAGGATTGTATCGCCACATTCAAAGTCGCCTGTGAGAGCCATATCATCAGAGATCACGTCAGCGATAACATCATCATTGGAGACGTTGGGCAGTCCGGAGATGAGGGCATAGCGGAAACCATGGTAAGTGAAAGAAGGAGTATACCATAAACCGTTTTCGTTGCCGGAAGGTACATACTTATCTGTGGCGATAGCGGTACGCAAGTTTTTGCGATAGAGGTTGCCGGTAGAGTCGAGTGTCTCGGCAAAGCAGATGAAAACGGTATCACCAGGTGTGGCGTTGGATATACGCAGACGGAGCCAGCCCGCCATGTTCTGTCCCATGTCAACGAGAAAGCCATCATCGTGCTTTTGGACACTGACGGGAGAAAGCGACTTAAGAACACGCATATTCTCGGACATCGCACCACGGAGTGTGCCATCGGGAATAGCAGCGCGATCGGCAAAGAGCCAGGCGGAGTCGTCGTAGCCCACATCAGACCAGTTGCCCAATTCCTTGCGGGCATCGTAGATCTCACCATCGTATTCGTTGGAGGAGCGGATAGGTCCATCAGGAGTGAGCCGCCACTTATTGTCGGAGGCGACGGTATATTTGGAGCCGTCGGTGTATTCGATAATGAGGTTAAGTCGTAGCTTAGGAAAGCCGAAGTTGTTTATCTTGTAGAATTTCTTATTCTGCTGCATGGTGAAGAAACGCCCGTTGCCGAGAGTGACTCCTATTGCATTATTGTCGTCATTGAGCAGAGAGGTAACATCAAAGGCATTGTAAAGAACCGTTTTGCGGTAGTCGGTGGGAGCAGGAGCGAGGACCTGGTCACCAACACGCTGCCCATTTATGAATGCCTCGTACATGCCAAGACCAGAGATATAGAGGGTGGCACGAGCGACGGGCTTAGAGACCATGAACTCTGTGCGGAGGTAGCGAGAGGACAAGCGACTGTGCACCGTAAGACTATCCCAAGGCATGGCACGGTCAAGACCTATCCACTGCCCCTTCCAGTCAGACTCATTGAGCAGTCCCACGTTCCAAAAGGCAATGTCGCTCCACTCTGATTCTCCTTGTGTTGTATTGATTTTCACACGCCAGTAGCAACGGGTGTCACTGCGAAGCTCCTTGCCGGCGTAAGTAATCCACTGCGATTGGTCGGTGTCAGCGGAAATATCCCACAGATCGCCATCCAAAGCCTGCACCTTGTCGAGAGACGATGATACGATAATATGGTAAGAGGTCTGGGTGACATCGTTCAAGTCAGAGACGATACGCCAGCCCAAACGGGGAGAGGGCGTGTCGATGGACATCGGGTTGACCAATCTTTCCGTTCTTAAATCAGTGACATTGACCGTGACATTGCGCGCCGTAAAAGAAGAAAGGGAAACGAGCAATGCAAAGTGAAGAGTGAAGAGTGAAG
>JAJQAR010000201.1 GCA_021203705.1 Prevotella sp.
ATGATAAATATTGCTACATCAATGCACTCACCAGATGTTATTTTTTATTCTAAAATATACTGTTTTTAACATTCGTAAACAATTCATTCCTTTGTCGCCCTTTTTCTCTAATTCGTCTAAACATATAAAATAAGCACAAAAATTATTAAAAATAAAAACGTAATTATTTGCGTATTGAAAAAAATATTATATTTGCAACAAGTTTAATACGGCAATCTGCATTTGGAGAAAACTTGGGGTTCAACATTTGTTTTTTGCCACAAGAGGATAACAATAAAAGAAAACAGGTATGGTTAAGTACAACGTGAGATTCAATAGCAGCAAGGATGCAACATATTGCAGCCTTGTAAACCCGAAGTTGGTGCGCAATTTGAAGACGAAAATCATCAATAGGATTGAGAAGAAGAAAAAGTACAGGGAAAAGAAGTACTCTGCCAAAAACTTGGCAAAGGAGTTAGGAACAAACTCCCGCTACATCTCAGCCGTGTTGAATATCGCCTTCGGTATGAACTATGCGACATTTGTAAACAAGTATCGCATAGAAGAAGCAAAGAAGTTGCTTGTCGATAAGGAGAACGACGACTTGACGATGGAAGAGATTAGCGACATGGTAGGTTTCTCCAACCGCCAGACGTTCTATGCTTCCTTCTACAAGTTTGAAGGCATTACTCCACGACAATACAAGTTGGAGCACATGAAATAACACGTTTATGTAACAATGAATGGAGACATAAACGAGAGACCTTTCGTATATACTGACGAGAGGTTCTCAGACTTACAGCTTCTAAGGTATCGACTTGATAACTTCGGAGAACTAACATTAAGGCAGAAACGTTACGTTTTCTGCCTTTCTCAAGCCACCTTATTCGGCAGAGACATCACTTTTGACCAGTTCGGTAAATACAACCTCAAGATACGCAAAGTTCTTGAGACAATCTACATTAATTATAATGGAGACCGCGAGACATCAGACTTCAAGGCATTGGTGGTATATCTTAAAAGGGTATGGTTCTCAAGTGGCATATATCATCATTACGGTTGTGATAAGTTCATCCCTGAGTTTTCCAAAGATTTTTTCATTAATGCAATCTTATCGTTAGATACATCTTGTTTCCCATTAGGTGGTTACGGCAATGCTTCTGAAATATGCGAAGAACTGTTGCCTGTGATTTTTGATCCCGACTTACTTTCCGTAAAGGTAAACAAAAAAGATGGGGAGGACTTGGTAAAGACTTCTGCCTGCAACTTCTATGACGGTGTTAGTCAGAATGAAGTAGAAAACTATTACCTTTCAATAAAGGATGTTGAGGACAAAGAGCCTTTGTCGTACGGACTGAATACAACCGTAGTAAAGGAAAACGGCAAGATAAAAGAGGAAACATGGTATCTTGAAGGAAAATACGGGGCAGCCATAAAGCAGATAATTTACTGGTTGAAAGAAGCCTTGAAATTTGCAGAAAACGAAAAACAGAAAAACATCATAAACGCACTAATCAGATATTATCAGACAGGCGATTTAAGGGAGTTCAACAACTATTGTATAGAATGGGTTGGCGACAACGACTCACACGTTGACTTCATTAACGGTTTCATAGAAGTGTATGATGACCCGTTAGGACTGAAAGGAACATGGGAAGGACTTGTAGAATATCTTGATGTCAAGGGTACGGAACGGACAAAGCTCATCAGTGAAAATGCTCAATGGTTTGAGGACAACTCGCCCATCGACCCTAAATTCAAGAAACAGAAAGTAAACGGCGTATCAGCAAGGGTAATCTGCGCCGCCATGTTAGGCGGAGGCGAATATCCCTCAACAGCCATAGGCATAAATCTTCCAAATGCCGACTGGATTAGGGCTGCACATGGCAGTAAGAGTATCACGATAAGCAATATCATTTCTGCATACAACGAGGCGGCAAAGGGGAACGGTTTCACTGATGAGTTTGTTATCGACGAGTCTACCAAACAAATGATAAAGGAATACGGGGACATCTGCGACGTGATACATACCGACCTTCACGAATGTTTAGGACATGGCAGCGGACGGCTCTTGGAAGGCGTTGACCCCGATGCCTTGAAAGCATACGGCAACACTATCGAGGAGACGAGAGCCGACCTGTTCGGACTGTATTACGCAGCTGATGAAAAACTCGTGGAGCTCGGCCTTGTGCCAAACAAAAAGGCGTATAAGTCTGAATACTACACATATATGATGAATGGGCTTCTCACCCAATTAGCAAGGATACAGAAAGGCAACAACATCGAAGAGGCGCACATGCGCAACCGTGCCCTGATTGCTCATTGGTGCTATGAGAAAGGAAAAGCCGACAATGTTGTGGAGTTGGTGAAACGCAACAACAAGACATACGTGAAAATCAATAGTTATGAACAACTGCGTAACCTGTTTGCCACCCTACTTGCTGAAATACAAAGGATAAAGAGTGAGGGCGACTATGAGGCGGCACGCGACATTGTGGAGAGATATGGCATAAAGGTTGATCTTACTTTGCACGAAGAAATTTTGGAACGTTATCATAAATTAGGCATTCCTCCTTACAAAGGATTTATAAACCCTGTCCTCACACCTGTAACTGATAAGGACGGCAACGTAACCGATATAGCTATTGACCATTCAGAAAGTTACGAACACCAGATGTTGCGCTACAGTAAAGAGTATGCCACATTAATATAATGACGATGAAACCAGAGACACAAGAAATACTAAGGCAGATAAAAAGCCGTTTCCGACTGATGATGAACGGGGTAGTATCACAGTCAATGCGCAATAAAGGTCTTGGCTACAAGATAAACTGGGGCATCAGTTTTCCTGAATTAAAACGAATGGCAAACGAATATGACAAGGATTATGAATTGGCAGTAGCTCTCTGGAAAGAAGACATCAGGGAATGTAAAATCCTTGCCACTCTCATAATGCCAGCTAACGAGATGCTGCCTGATATGGCTGAACTTTGGGTAAGTGAGATACCAAACTATGAGATGGCAGAGATGGCTGCCTTCAACCTGTTCCAATACATCGACAACGCAAAAGATTTGGCATTGAAATGGCTGTCTTCCGACAAGGAAACTGAACTGATTTGCGGTTATAACGTACTATCACGCTTGTTCATGAAAGGCGAGGAACTTTCATTCAGAGAGATAAATGAGTTTATCGACCAGTCGCAAGCTGTTTTGGGTAGCGACAACATATCCGTGCGCCATGCCGCACTAAACAGTCTTTCCCGTTTTTCCCAATTAAGCGAAGAACACAAGCTGATTGTGGACACAGCATTGAAAAACACAAAATTATCAAGCATATAATTGGGGTTTCAAAAAAAAACACTAACTTTGTGCTTAGGAAAAGCCAAGAGTAAGTCATTTTCAATGGCTATATCAGAAACATTTTCAATGTGGATATAAAGAGGATAGTAAGCGACACTCTCAAAATAGTCTTACCATTAGCATTAGGCGGAGCGATACTATATTGGATGTATCGTGGTTTTGACTTCAAGAGCATAAAAAACATTCTTCTTAACGAGATGAACTGGACTTGGATGATATTGTCATTCCCGTTCGGTATTCTCGCACAGATGTTCCGTGGCTGGAGGTGGAGACAGACGTTATCTCCAATCGGTGAACATGCAAGGAAATCCACTGCCATACATTCCATATTCATATCCTACGCTGTAAGTCTTGTAATACCAAGAATAGGCGAATTTATGCGTTGTGTGGTACTGAAAAGGCATGACGGTGTATCTTTCCCCAAGGCATTGGGAACAGTGGTTACTGAAAGGGCTATCGATTCGGTGCTTGTGGCAATAGTAACTGGCTCTACTCTGTTGATACAAATGAGAGTGTTCTCTACTTTCTTCTCACAGACGGGCACGAGCATGGGAACAATACTCCGTAAATTCTCAACCACAGGATACATCGTTACGATAATTTGCGGCATTGCAGCATTGATTTTGATACATTTCCTGTTGAAGAAGTTGTCGTTCTATGAAAAGGTGAAAACAACGTTGGGCGGAATTTGGCAAGGGATAATATCGTTGAAAAATGTGAAAAATATTCCCTTGTTCCTGTTTTACACCATCGGGATATGGGTTTGCTACTTCCTGCATTACTACCTCACGTTCTTCTGTTTCGACTTCACCGCCAATCTTGGACTGCAGTGCGCCCTCGTAACTTTCGTAGTGGGAAGTATCGCTGTTATAGTGCCGACACCAAACGGAGCAGGACCATGGCATTTCGCAGTAAAGACTATGCTGATATTATATGGTGTAAGCGACGTTAACGCCCTCTATTTTGTGCTTATCGTGCACACTATCCAAACGCTACTTGTAATAGTTCTTGGCGTGTATGGTTGCACCGCATTGGCTTTTACAGACAAGATAAGAAAACAATAAATAAAACAATTAATATTTTTTATTATGAGCGAGATCAAAAATTTGAAACCTGAATGCATCTGGAGAAACTTCGATGCATTGACACAAGTTCCACGCCCATCAGGACATTTGGAAAAAGTACAGCAGTTCCTTCTCGACTTCGCAAAGAAAGCGGGTGTTGACGCTTTTAAGGATGAGGCTGAAA
>JAJQAR010000325.1 GCA_021203705.1 Prevotella sp.
GAATATGACAATGAAATATGTATAAGCTCGTATATTGCCACGATTATAATGAACGTCGGATACGAGACACAGCAGGAGGTAACTCACTCGCCCTCCGATGATAATGATGATAGTAAATATGATGATGCTGTGCCTGCAAGTATATACCGTTCTGCAAATTTATCGCTTGAGGATGTTATTTCAAATTATGAAACAGCTAACATAACAGCATCAGACGGGGAGACGCAGGATGAAGACACTGCAGACAGCGGTTCGACAGATAATGGTGAGACGGATGTGGGTGAGACGGATGGTGGTGAGACGGAAGACGGCACATACACCACAATTGAGACAGTCATTGTAAAACCCCAGACCATGGAGGAAATTATAGGCCTGCAATTCTATATCACATACCTTAATGATTACTACACAATCTGCGGCATATTTGATCCCGGCAGTACACCTTCAGAATATGAGACTATGATGAAAAGTGCATTATCCGGTCATGGCAGATCCACATTCTATTCCGGATCTGATAAGACCGTATATACTAATTTTTGCAATTTTGTTGATGACGGAATGTTCAAGAACGCCTTTCTCACTGAAAATGCGGTAAAGACATACTGCATCAAACAGAAATCCTCCGGATCAGATACGGGAGACAGGTTTGACCGTCTTAAGGAGCCGTATTACCTTTGTGCAGACGGATACATATTCTCATACTCTTCAGACTCATCGACAGACTCATCGTCGGACTCATCATCAGATTCGTCTGCCGGCATATCTTCCAGCGATACCTGGTACGCAGCAACAGAATATTACAGAATGTGGAATGATGAAGCTTTTCCATTTATTTATGCAGACGGCAGGACAAGCGGAGAGTTTGGGGACAGTGAAGCCATACTTCCTCTTAAGATGATCCGTGCCATAGTTACCGGAGAGACATACACCAACTCGCTCACCACCGCAGGCTCTTCTGATGATAATTACAGCGCATATACAGAAGAGGAGCGAGAGTTCCTTCTGTCTGCAGACTGCCTTATCCAGGGATACACCTATGATGAGGACGGAGATTATCATTATAACACCGATGAAGAGATTGCACAGTATGAATCCGCAGTTAGCGATTTCATAAACAATTCGCCCATAACATTCAGCCTAATAGCTGCAGACGGGGACAGCTATAAAGAGGTGCAGACGTTCACTTTGGCTGGGTTTTATTACGGCTACAGCGCAAGTGACATGGGTATATACTGTTCCGAGGCAGCATACAGCAAACTGCCCATCTGGACACACACAAGTGTAAAAGATCCTTATGACTGTCCCGAGGATGCTGTATACTCGTGTGCCGTTTTCCCTGTGCAGCACAATGAGTCATGGCTCCGCTCCTTTTTCTCTAAAATGGAAAAAGCAGACAGGACCACGACTGTGTATTATATTTCCACCAACTCACTGTACACAGCAGTGAGCAATGTAGACAATATTATTACACTGTTATCCCCGGTCATTCTTGTTGTGGGCATTATCTTTGCAGTCTTTGCTGCGCTTCTCCTCTATAATTTCATATCTCTGTCCATAGTGAACAAGAAGAGGGAGATAGGTATTCTGCGTGCACTCGGAGCAAAGGGTACGGACGTGTTCAAAATATTCTTCTCTGAGTCGGGCATAATATCTGTCATATGCCTTGTTCTTGGCATAGTCTTGACGGCTGTGGTGTCTGTATTCATTAACTCATACCTGTCATCAGCATATGCCTTAATGGTCAACATGGTCATCTTTGGCGGCTGGTCTGTTCTCATGCTGTTTGCAATAGCAGTAGTTGTTGCCTTCTTCGGTACATTCATTCCGGTGCGCAGAGCATCTTTACTAAGCCCTGTATACTGTATACGTTCTCTTTAAGAGATCTATTTATGCTATTGTTATAAATGTTATATACCATTTGACAGACTGTTAATGTTTTGCTGGATTATAATTGGATTACTGGTTTTTAAGGAGGGATGTTAAAATGATTAAAGCTCTTTTGCTTTCGGCAGTAATGCTTCCCTGTATGGTAGGATTTACAGCAACAGGAATTGAAACCGCTGATACTGACTATGTTTCCGGAGGTCAGGAAATCAGTATTGCAGAGACTATGCCGGAAAGTCTTGCTACATACTGCAGTACATCAGAGTATACGGATGGTTTAATTGCCACAGAAGAATACTCGGATGAATGCGCTGAATGTACTGAAGAGTGCGCGGAAGAATATACCGAAGAATATTTTGAAGCAACATATCCGGAGGGATATTTTGTCCGCCACAATATAGAAACAGACACGGACACTTACGAGCCATACAGCAGCTCTGTATGTGCTGTTTCAGATTCGGTTGCAGAATCTGATGATCAGGATACTTCAGATAATATATTTACGGATATTGACTTAGCGAATGAATCAGAAGCTGAACCAGATATCACCCCATCATTTATTTTCGATGGTGACAACCGTACAAGAATTTATGATACGAGATCATATCCCTATGTTTGCACTGCATATTTGATTGCTACATTCAGTGTCCTGAATCAAAGTACTAATCCTTAGTTCCCATGGTTTTTATATCTACATTTCTCTCATTGCTAATTGGGATTTCTCTCAATACTAATCGGACATTTGATTTTCAGAGCTTTGTAGATCTGGTTCATTTTTTTAACGGGTTCCCGCGTTACAAACCATTCGTCATAAACATCAACCCTGTGATTGCTTAGTGTACTCAAAGCAGAATCCACACTAATCTTTGCCTTTTTAAGATTCTGGCTCATCAATTCCAAAAGAGCTGTTGCCATAAAAGTCATCAGAAGATGTCCTCTGAAGCTTTCCTCTGTCTGTACATTCAAAGGGAGAAGACCCGCGTTTTCTTTAGCTAATTCGAAGATTTTTTCAATCCTGTCTCTTTGGTAATAGAGTGGCAATATTTCCGTTACAGGCAGTTTCAGAGTGGATATAATCACGAAAAACCCTTGGTTATGCAATTCATCAAACAGTTCTTCATCCGTCATTTTCTGCTCATTGGCACGAAGTGAAGTATCCTTGTTTGCATGTCCTCTTGTATTTATGTCAAGACAAAGATATGCATATGCGTCATGATCTGCCTTGCTTCCAATGCGGACCGGAACACATTTGACATATAGAACTCTGCCGTTAAATCTAACCATATTTTCGCATGATTCTATTCCATCTCTGTATTGTGCAACCGTGTTCTTGTATATATTCATGTTCTCACGGACACGGGATACAAAGGGAATTTTCTCTGCAATCAGAATATCAGCATTGGGACCGGTATAGTAACCTGCGTCTAATATTGCACAGCCTATCTCAACTCCATATGCCTTCAGTTCAGCAATTGTGCGTGCAATTGTGGTGGCATCAATTACATTGCCTGCAACATATCTGAAGAACATTGGCATACTTGTGCTTCGTTGTACCACATATATAAGGCGTATTTCCTCATTTATGATACCGTTATGGTTGCTCATTGCTGTCAGTGGAAACTTAATTGCGCTGGATAAGCCGGTACTGTCTATAAGAATACAGTCCTTTACCATAGAGGATGCTGGCGGTGTATTGTCAAAATTCTCCTTGTTCAAATCCAGAAAGCGCAGGTATTCTTTAAAAAAAGCCTGTTTCGCATCTTCACTGCCTATGACAGACAATGCTTCACTTATCCTCTGTGATGCCATTTGTGCGTTGGGGTACAAATATTGCGCATATGAGGATTCATACCAGGTCTCTGCATGGCAGTTAGCCTCTTTACTTACAATATAGTATCCAAGCAATGCTCGTATTGTGTCTGGATTAGGAAAACAGATTGCGTCAATGGACTTGTTGAAACCGTACTTCTTTATAATCTCGTCACAGACGAATATATCACCGAATGCAGGTGATGCAGGACGCCTGGCTGGCACCCTCTTTTTGGGCTCTTCGGAAGCTGTAAAGTCATCCGGGACAGGCCCATATGTGTCCGTTTCCAAATCATATGTATACATCCCGCGCTCACGGTTTTTGTATATGTGTCGCTCTTTGTCAATCACTCTCCCAAGGTATATTGTTTTACCTTTGGCAACAGGACTGCCCTTCCGTTTCTTATTGTCTTTATCAGCCAATCGAACGGACTCGGTTACAGATGCATAACATTTGCCTCTGATTGTAACATATTCAATATACATGATGTCTTCCGCCAAATGTAGATATAAAAAATATTTTATATCTACATTATAGTACCAACCAACGAAAAAGTCAACAATCTGAAGCAAAAATTATTTCTACATACGTGTTTTATTAAACATAATGATGTTTTATAAGACAAATAATTTGTTTAGGAAGGGTTAAATCCCGGTAATTATAAGATTAAAATAAATTCAGGCATTTGTTCTACACCGTATGCCGATGTAGATATAAAAAATTAGGGAATTAAGGTTAATGCAAACACCCGATCGTTGATGATTAAAAGTACAGCAAACCCTGTAAAGAGGCATGACATGCCATTATGTGTGCCATTATGTGTGTTTATTTGCAGCTAAGCCGCATTATTTCATATCTTCAAGGGCTTGCAAGGCATCTG
>JAJQAR010000117.1 GCA_021203705.1 Prevotella sp.
TATTTATAGTTTTACCCTACAAAAGTAGTAAATAAAAAAATAAAAAATAAAAAAAGGGAAAGGTTTTGAATGCCTTTCCCTTATATTTTGATATTATCGTAAATTCTTATTATGCAACGATTGGCTTGTACTTCGGAACGAGGATCTTCATTACTGTCCAGCCGATGAGGTAAGCAACGGCACAGATACAGAAGATAATCATGTAACCTGCTGGTTTGCCATCAAAGCCCATGAATGAGAATGCTGCACCCTGATTGCCTGAATATGTGAAGAGCATACCAGAACCCTTGTTGATGAGGAATGAGCCGACACCACCTGCCATACCACCGATACCTGTTACGGTAGCGACAGCTGACTTCGGGAACATATCACTGACTGTGGAGAATATGTTTGCTGACCATGACTGGTGAGCTGCTCCGAGAATACCAATGAGGATAACAGGCATCCAAGGGGAAAGGGTTCCCATAGGCTGTGCAAGCATACCGAACAATGGGAAGAATGCGAAGATAAGCATTGCACGCATACGGCCGGCGTATGGGTTCATACCGAGCTTGTTTACGAAATATGTTGGCAGATAACCACCTGCGATAGATAACATCGTGATAAGATAGAGCGTGAAGATAAGAGCCATACCCATCGGTGAGTCAGATGAATATCCGTAAACATCGGATATATATGCCGGTGTCCAGAAAAGGAAGAACCACCAAACACCATCGGTCATGAACTTACCTACTATGAATGCCCATGTCTGGCGATATGTGAAGCATTTGCCGAAACCAATCTTCGGTCCCTCGTCGTGAACGTCTTTCGGGTCATCCTTTGTATCTGCGTCTTGATTAATATACGTCAACTCGGCTGCGTTCATCTTCTTGTTCTGTGCAGGCTTTACATAAATGAATATCCAGAATATCATCCAGATGTAACCTAATGCACCGATAACGATGAATGACATCTCCCAACCGAAACAGCGGGCGAGCAATGGAATTGTTACAGGAGCTATCAAAGCACCTACGGAAGCACCATTATTAAAGATTGATGTAGCGAATGCACGGTCTTTCTTCGGGAAGTACTCTGCCGTTACCTTGATTGCTGCAGGGAAGTTTCCTGCCTCACCAGTGGCGAGTACCATACGGCAAACGAGGAACAGCCACACACTGATTGTCGATACGGCAAGTCCGATATGGCTTGCATTGTTTACCGCTGCGGCGATATGCTCTTTCGCACCCTCGAAACCAACAAACCAATAGCCTGATACAATACCGCTCGTAACGATACCACAGAATGCGTGCAGCACGGCACCTGTTGACCAAATACCGATAGCCCAGAGATAACCTCTACGTGTTCCCAACATATCAACGAACTTACCAGCGAAGAGCATGATAATCGCATAGAAAATTGAGAAGTACGCTGTAATTGTTCCGTATGAATCGTCATTCCAGTCAAATTCCGGAGCGATAAAATCCTTCCACGTAAGTGAAAGAACCTGACGATCCATGTAATTCACTGTTGTCGCGAAGAACAACATGGCACAAATAATCCAACGATAGTTGGTCATTTTTGTAGTTTGAATTGAATTCATGTTTGTTATTTTTTATAGTATTTCTTTAAGATAAATTTGCGTTTATAACACGTGCCAATATCAAAAACAAGCACTTACAGTTTGCAAAGATAAGATTTTTATTAAGAAAAATAGTGTATCGTTTGTTAAATTTGTTTAACGGCAATGCCCGTTTGTTGTTTTCTGTAAAACAATAGAAGGAAATACTTTCACTTTGCACTTTCAATAGTTGTAACTGTTGCCAAAATGAAGCGATTGAAGTTTTCCCTTAATCCTGATAATACACTCTTTTTACACGGTTGCTGATGCTCGTGAGCACCTCGTATGGAATTGTCTCGAGAACGTCAGATAATACTGTTACTGGCAGGTGCTCACCGAAAATCTCCACGCTGTCTCCCTCCTTGCAGTCGATATCCGTAAGGTCAATCATTGCCACGTCCATGCAGATGTTGCCAACGTAGGGTGCTTTCTTGCCATTCACCAAACAGTAGCAGCGACCGCAACCAAGACGGCGGTTCAGGCCATCGGCATAACCGATAGGTATCGCTCCGATAATGCTGTCTCTTGTAAGTATTCCCTTGCGACTATATCCAACAGTTTCCGTCTTTGGAACATGCCTGATTTGCAGGATTGAGGTTTTTAACGTACTGACAGTACTGAGCATGGTGTTGTTCCTGTTGTTCACACCATAAAGACCGATGCCAAGGCGACACATATCCAGTTGCCGTTCTGGGAAATGACCTATGCCAGCGGAGTTGTCCATGTGGCGCAGTATCTTGTGGGTGAATGCAGCCTGCAACTTGTCGCTGCCTGTTATAAATCGGTTGAACTGGAGTTTCGAGAAGTTGTCGAAATCATCACTGTCAGATCCGACAAAGTGGGAGAATACGGAGCGGGGGATTATGGCGTTCTGGTGTTTCAACCTGATTATAAGTTCTTCCATGTCTGTCTCAGGGTTGAAACCGAGGCGGTGCATGCCTGTATCCAATTTGATATGCACGGGATAACCTGTGATACCTTCCTTACGTGCCGCTTTGACAAGAGCGTCGAAGATACGGAAACTATACACTTCCGGTTCGAGCTTATAGTCGAAAATAGTCTTGAAAGAAGTCATCTCAGGGTTCATTATCATTATGTTACTCGTGATGCCTGCTTTTCTCAATGTTACGCCCTCATCGGCAACAGCCACAGCAAGGTAGTCAACACGGTGGTCTTGCAGTGTCTTTGCCACCTCAACAGCACCGGCTCCGTAGGCATCTGCCTTTACCATACATACTAATTTCGTTTCTGGCTTGAGGAATGAACGGTAATAGTTCAGGTTCTCCACCATAGCATTGAGGTTGACTTCCAATATCGTCTCATGCACCTTCTGTTCCAACAGTTCGGTGATATGGTCGAAACTGAATTTACGTGAGCCTTTCAGCAGGATTATCTCATCATGCAGGTTGTTGAAAGTATCACTATTGATAAAATCCTCGCAGGTGGTGAAAATTTGTTTGTCCTCTATGTTTATTACATCTGAGCATGCGGATATTTCTTCACCGATGCCAATGAACTTGTTAACATTCCGCTTTTCAGCAAGTTCTGAAACCTCTTTGTATAGTTTGCTCCCATCGACTCCTGTTTGGTAGATATCGCTTAATATCAATGTGCGCCTGCACCCTTCGCTGTCAGGACGGCGGTTCATAAAGTCAAGGGCAATGTCGAGCGAGTTTATATCTGAATTATAGGAGTCGTTTATCAAAGTACAGTCGTGTATGCCTTCCTTTACCTCTAAGCGCATGGCAACAGGCTCCAATGCTTTCATCCTTTCTGTCAATGTCGTTGTTGACATGCCGAGATGCAACGATACTGCCGCACAGGTAATTGAGTTGGCAACTGATGCTTCATCGATAAAGGGTAGGGTATAGCAGCTTTCTGTTCCTTTATAGATATAATGGACAGTAGTTTCCTTGTCGTTTTTCTCAATAGAATGGACAAATAAAGTAGCGTTTTTAAATTTCAATGACCATGCTATGCGCTCTCCTTTATAATTGATTTCTTCTATACATTTGCATATTATCTCATCGTCGTATGGATAAACAACTGCTGTGGTGTCACGTAATAGGAGCAGTTTCTCACGGCATTTTTCCTCTAACGACGAGAAATTTTCTTGATGTGCAGCACCAATGTTTGTAAGAACACATAAAGTTGGTTGTATGATAGAACGCAAGGCATCCATCTCGCCGGGCTGACTGATTCCTGCCTCAAAGATAGCGAGTTGTGTCTTATTGTTCAGCAACCATACAGAGAGTGGTACGCCAATCTGTGAGTTGTAACTCTTTGGACTGCGTGTTACGACAGTTGAAGGAGACATTATCTGATATAACCATTCCTTTACAATAGTCTTTCCATTACTGCCTGTGATACCTATTACAGGGATGTCAAACTCATCTCGATGTCGTTCTGCAAGTCGTTGTAGGGCTTTCAGGGTTGATGGCACTTTCAGAAAACAAGCATTCGGGAATAACGTAAGATGGTTTTGAGGGAGTTTTTCCACCACAAAATAGCATACGCCACGTCTATATAGGTCTGCAATATAATTATGTCCGTCATTACGGTTGGAGTGAAGGGCAAAGAAAAGTGTATTTTCAGGAAAGCATAGACTGCGGGAGTCTGTAAGCAACCAACCTATAGTTGCGTTCCAGTTGCCTCTGCCATAGCGATGTGCGCCTATGAGACTTGTTATTTTCTCTATTGTGTACATATCAGAAAACTTTCACAGTACAAAGTTGGGATATTTTTTTGAGAGTGTCTCGACTTTTAACATTGTTTTTTCCATGAACGCCCTGTATTCCTCTGAGTCGGGATTGAAAGGCTTGTGCCCTAATGCCTCCTTGATAGGTTTCCATTCTGCTATGAAACGCTTTGCATTATCAGAAAGATAGACTTCTGAAAGCTGTTCCCAGATATATTCAACAGCCTGGTGTGAAGGGTGGAGCATGTCTGGTGCAT
>JAJQAR010000294.1 GCA_021203705.1 Prevotella sp.
TAATAGAAATGTAAGATCATGAGTTTTCAATGAGAAAATTTGAATTATTGGAAAGAAAACATTAATTTAGCAACGAAATATCAGAAATATGAAGTTCTTATATTGCCTATGGCAATATGTTAAATTTCCAATAAAAGGTATATAGTATATACCAAAAAGCGGAGTTTTAACACATTTAGGAAATATATGGCAGCACTTGAAAAAGCATATAAGGAATGGTTGGCATTGCAACCATTAGACGAACAGACTCGGTATAAATTGAGTCAGCGGTTTACCATTGACTTTAATTACAACAGCAACCATATCGTGGGAAATACCTTGACATACGGTCAGACAGAACAGCTCCTGTTATTCGGAAAGGTGATAGGTGATGCTGAAATGAAAGACTATGAGGAGATGAAAGCCAGTAATGTAGGTCTTAAAATGATGGAAGTCGAGGCTATGTTGCAAGACAAACCGCTTACGCAGAACTTCATCCGTCAGCTTCACAAGACATTGTTGCGCGAGGATTATACTGTATATCGTAAGTTGCCAAGTGGGGATTATACATCGTATGTAGTTCATGCCGGTCAATATAAGACACGCCCGAACAGCGTGATAACACGTACGGGGGAACGTTTTGAGTATGCATCTCCAGAGGAGACACCTGCTTTAATGACAGATTTGGTTGACTGGTACAATCAGGCGGAAAAAGAGGGAAAATTGACTCCTGTTGAGTTGGCAGCCCTCTTTCATTACCGTTATATCCGTATTCATCCATTCGAGGATGGCAATGGCAGGATAGTGCGGCTGATAGTGAACTATATTCTTTCACGGCATAATTATCCAATGATAGTGGTAAGAAGCCGCAAGAAAAGCGCATACATAGATGCCCTAAGCACAACAGACAAAGTTGTAGGCAAAATACCGTCAGAAGGTGCACATGCTACATTGCGTGAAATCCGCCACTTTCTGAATTATTTCACAAAAACAGTTACTGAAGAGATTATGAATGAGATAAAATTCATAACTGTTCACGATGAGCATATATGGTGGTATGATGGTGAGATGATACGTTTCCGTTCTGATACGATAAACAAGATATTAACTGCAATAATGATGAATACAAGCATTACTACAGAAGAAATCGGGAAGATTGTAGGAGTAACAGTCGGTGCAGTGAATAAGCACTTGAAAAAACTCACTGACAAACAATATATCCAACGAAGGAACAACGGTGACTGGCACGTTGTAATATATCCATCAAAATAAAAATTTACCTATCAAAATAAGAAAAGGGAGACTTTCGCCTCCCCTTTTTGTTTTCTCTATAATGGTTAATTATTTAACCAATATCTTCTTGCCGTTAACAACGAATATTCCCTTGTTTGCACTACTTACACGCTGACCAGCAAGGTTGTAAATAGCACCATTCTCTGTTGTTGGAGCAACTGTGATATTGCTGATACCAGCACTACCACTACCTACAACTGAATTCTCATCACAGAGAACATGCTCTGCAGTAATAACGCTTGTATCTTCATCACTTACTTCAACATAAGTTATCTTAGTATCACCAGTTGTGTCGAAATAGTAACCTCCTACTGCAACCTTTGTTCCTGTACCACAGAAAATGTACTCGCAACCAGCCCAAACCTGGAATTTAACAACACCCATCGTGCAGTCTACTCCACTTCCTGTATCACCCTCTGGACCATAGATATAATAGTTTGGCTTTTGGACGGTAACATCATCTTTGATGAAGTATTCGTCAAGGTCAGCATTATAATCAAGCATATCTGTCTGATCCATGAGGTTATAGGAAATAACACCTTCTCCATCTTTATAAGCAGCCCAGTAGTAAGGAATACGGTCTCCTTCCTCAATAGCTACGTAGTTTTTGTTAGTGTTTAACTTAGCTAAAACATAAAGATAACCATCTGTCTTTACATCGAAGATGTGGTATGCTCCACTAGTAGGTGCGCCCTGGGCTACACCACCGTCAGTTGTTGACATACCAGGATTGGCTGAACCTTTAGCACCATTAGACTTTTGAATATTGTCTGTTTCATCATTAATATAAAATCTGAAGCTTGAGCCTCCATAATCCCAAGTGTCTGAACCACCAGCTAACCATGTTACGTTGTCGCCATCATGGAGGACACATCTAGTTTCAACAACACCACCCAAGTCATAAGCATCAGAAAACTCCTGTGAATCAGCAAAACCGATTTCCTGTGCGTTTACCGTCATAGCGGCAATAAGTGCGAATGCACCGAGTAAAATTTTTTTCATAATCTTTTTCTTTTTAGTTAGTAATTCAAGTGATAAAATCCCTAATAATAAGGAAAGGTTAATTCCTTTTCTATAGGGGATAGTTAGGGGGGTTCTCCCCTAATAAAGGAAGGTTCTAAACTAAGGGGTAAAAGGGGAGTTAGAAAGGGCTGGAGTTATACGAGGCTTGGAGTTATAGGTGTCTTTTATATCTATTGAAAAACTATCATAGTGTGAGTTTTATCAGAAAAATTGGGGAAAAATGTAATAAAGGTGTTAAATATTTAAGATATTGTAAAATTTAAATAGATTTTTTGCGAATGTTTTATGAAAATGTTTATCTTTGCAAGATAATATGCGATACTAACGAAATTAAAGAGATTAAAAATCATTTATTACTAACTTTAAAAAACAAAATTACTTATGAGAAAAATTTTACTCGGTGCTTTTGCACTTTTTGCAGCAGTAGCTGTAAACGCACAGGAATTCGGCTATGCTGATTCACAGGAGTTTTCTGATGCTCTTGACATGGGTGGTGTTGTTGATGCTACATGTCTCCTTCATGAGGGTGACAACGTTACTTGGTCAGTAGGTGCTGATACATGGAAATCCGGTGGCGCAAGCTTCAGATTTACGGTTAACGATGACACAGAGAACGTCCAAAAGTCTAATGGTGCTACAGGTAGCAATAACCCTACTGTAGGTGCAGACCAGAGCGGTCAGGGTGCTCCAACAGGTGGTGCTTACTTCATTTTTGATGTAAAGACTGATGGTTACATCTATGTATTGGCTAAGGTGAACACCAACAAGAACTATCTTGTTTGGGAAGAGGGCGATCGTATCCCTTACTACTGGGGAGCATACGACAGTACATACGGTCTTGTTTCTTACAACCTCTATGATTATGCTGATTTGCTTGATTATAATGCTGATCTTGACGAGTACTTCATCAATGAGGATGTTAAGCTTGACAAACCATACGTTTATCTTGTAGATGAAGGACTAATACCTGATCCAGGAGAAGGTAATAGTTACGCAGCAGATTGCACGATGGCTGTTATTAAGTTCCAGGTTTGGGCAGGTTGCCAGTATAACTTCTGCGGTACAGGTACGAAGTGTTCAGTAGGCGGTTACTATTTTGACACAACCGGTGATGCAACGATTACTTACGTTGAAGTAAGTGAAGATGACAGCAGTGTTATCACAGCTTCTCATGTACTCTGCGACGCAAGCAATGTTACTAACAGTAGTGCTGCAGGTGAAGCTGGTATCAGCAATATCACAGTTGCTCCTACAACAGAGAACAGCGCTATCTACAACCTCGCTGGTCAGCGTCTGAGCTCAATGAGCAAGGGTATCAACATTGTTAACGGTCAGAAGATTTTGATTAAATAATCAACCGTTATACAGAAAATAAAAAAGGGAGGCTTTCGTCTCCCTTTTTATTTTTTCAAGTGCTGCCATATTTTTCTTAAATGTGTTAAAATTCCGTTTTTTGTATATACCATATACCTTTTATCGGGAATTTAACATATTGCCATTCGAAAATAAAAATTCAATTTTGCTTATTCAGAAAAAAATGATATTTTTGTAAATTAGTTAATATCCTTATAATATGTTAGAAGAAAACAATCTTGTGTTATCTCCCGAATATCTTAATTTCAAAAAAGATATCACCACTCGTATTAGAACTGCTCAATACGAAGCCTTGAAGTCTGTAAATAAAGAAATAATAACTTTATATTGGGAAGTTGGAAAAAGGATTTCAGACTATCAAAAAACTTTGGGGTGGGGAAAATCTGTTGTAGAAAACCTATCACGAGATATACAAAAAGAATTTCCTGGCATAATGGGATTTGGAGTTTCCAATATGTGGAATATGGCTCGTTTTTATTCCGAATATCAATCAAACGAAATTCTCCAACCATTAGTTGGAGAAATTAGTTGGTCAAAACATATCGTGATTCTTAATAAGTGTAAGGAAACTCAAGAACGTCAATTTTATATTTTAGCGACTAAAAAATATGGTTGGACTAAGGATGTTCTTATCAATAAAATAGAGGCAAAAACATACGAGAACTATTTGCTTGGACAAAATAATTTCGATAGCACATTACCTGAAAAGATAAAGGGTCAGGCTGTGCTTGCAATTAAAGATGAATATACATTTGATCTTTTGGGACTTCCAGAAGAACATTCTGAATATGAATTAGAACAAGCAATTGTTAGGAATATTCGTGCTTTTCTAATG